>JBATIW010000448.1:0-15780 GCA_049668005.1 Maribacter sp. | reverse complement strand
ATTAATCCTTAGCCGGTGCCTACCTGTAATTTGATATGAAAGCCCTCCTTTTAAGCTGATATTTGAGAAAGATTTTGATTCGCTTTTACCTAAAGAATTATCGGGAAAGCGGCCGTTTTTAAATTGTCCGATTCTTTGATAACTGGTATTTAAATGGTTTGCGGCAATAAATCCATTCCATTTGTTAAATGAGTATTTAAGTTGTGCAAAGGCATCTAATCGTGTTGCTGTAATCTTATATTGATAGTTGAAAATAGTTGCTTCACCAATTCTTAAATTTCCTTCAAGGTTATTTGCGGTATTGGAAAATGGGTCTAAATCCTCATGAAAACCGGCGCCGAAAAGATCTTTTATTTTGGCGTAATTTTCAGATTCCAATCTTTTGTAATTCAATCCAAAATCAAATTGAAAATGATTATTTATCGTTAGGTTTCCAAGACTATTTATAGCGAACTGACTATCTGCAACAATGTCATCATATAATACATATGCCGCTTTATCATTAGCATTGGCAGCATATATCTCTTCCCATGGGATTTGTGTTTTTTCCAAAAATCCTTGTTTCGTCAAATCCGCACTAATAAAATTGGCGCCAATTGGGCTGTTTATATAAAAGCTAGGTAAATAACGATAATAGGTAGGGTCAGGATTTGGTGCATTATAATATCCCAATCTACTTCTGGAACTGCTTCCTATTTGATACGAAACACCAGTATTCAAGTCGAATTTATCTGTTTCGAAAAAATGGTTTAGTAGAACAATCGGCTCCACAATCTTTCGCTCTCTTGAATTTCGAATATTTCCGTTTTGAGGACCCCAATAGGGATTGTATTTGTTCCCAACCAAATTGAATACTTCCTCCGTAATCGCAGATGAACGTCCCCTTCTGTTCGAAGCCAGGATGACAGTGGCAACTAAACTATTCTTGGTGTCAATAACATATTCCAGGGCCCCGAATAAGGAAAATGCATCATACAAGGTACCGTCTATGTATCCTTCTTTAGCCCATCTACGTGAAGCGGAAATGGAATAGATCAGACCATTTTCTTGTCTGGGTGATGTATACGTTGCCATTACCCGGCCCGTATAGGTTCTATTGGAAGCCGATGCCGAAAATCGAAATCCAGGGCGCAAGCCAGAAGGTCTAGTATCAATATTGGTGTTTCCTAATATTCCTCCAAAAGTATAGTCAGATACATCAAGACCATGTGTATATTCTTGATTTCTTGTAACATCATTCAAACCGCCCCAATTGTTCCATTGAGGACGACCATCAAAAAATTTGTTCATGGGCATCCCATTAATCAAAACCTTGCCATTTTGGGAATCGTACCCTCTAACTCGAAAGAAGGCCTGGCCAAAATCAAAAGCTGCTTTATTTAGAAAAACATCCCTTGTAGCCTGTAATAACCCTGAAGCCATTGAAGTACTTTCCTCATCAGAAAAATCAGAATCTGTTAGTGTTATCAGGTTGTCAATTTTTTCGAAGACGATATCCTTTTCCATATAGATGATGCCTAAATCCAGTACTTGATTTTCTAATGTGATCGGAATTCTTTTGGTGATAAAGTCGGGCGAAGAAACCTTCAAAATATACGCTCCTAATAACGAAACTGGCGGTCTGAATTCCAATTCAGAACCAAATTTGGTTGAAACCTGTGTGTCTTCAATAGAAATGGTACAGTTCGTAATTGGTTCTTTTGACCTACTGTCCAAAACCCTGCCTAAAATGACTGATCTTTCTTGTGCAAAAAGGGATTGATAACCGAATAGGACTAAAAATGAAATAAGAAAAAAACGCATTTGAATTTTGGTATAGTTACAAAGTAGATTCAATGCTGTAAATAGCGCTAAGGATAAGGGGAAATATGGTTTAAATTTCCATAGTCTTTTCAGATAGGAATCCACTATTTGACATCCTAATAAATCAAATATACTTGGCCTCACTGCATAATTCTTGCAGACTTGGAATTTAACTTGCAAAGGCCTTCCAAATCCAAATGAAACGAATCAATATTTAATTGAATGAAAACTAAAACTATAGCTCTTGTTATATTGCTATTTACATTTACCGGACGGGCACAAAAACAATATAAAATACGCACAGTAGCCTTCTATAATGTTGAAAATCTTTTCGATATAGAAAATGATTCCTTGACTTTTGATGACGACCGTACTCCAGAAGGAAAGGATGGTTGGACTCAGGAAAGATATGAACAAAAGGTAGCAAATATCTCTAAAGTTCTTTCACAGATTACTTCTGTAACCACTCAGACTTCCCCCGATATTATTGGCCTCTGTGAAGTAGAAAACAAAGAAGTACTTGAAGATTTAGTGAGTCATCGCAATCTACAAAAAATGAACTATGCTATTGTTCATTTTGATTCCCCTGATGAACGGGGTATTGATGTAGCCTTCATTTATAAGAAAACAGTTTTTTTACCGACATCTTTCCAAAGTCGTAGATTGTTACTCCAGAACATTGATGGTGATAGGGATTATACGCGAGACCAATTGGTCGTTGGTGGTTTATTGGATGATGAACAGATCTATTTCATTGTTAATCACTGGCCATCAAGAAGTGGCGGCGCAGCACGTAGTGCACCCAACCGATTGGCCGCAGCCGAATTGAATAAAAGAATAATTGATTCTATCATCAAAATCGACAATTCAGCTAAAATTATTTGCATGGGCGATTTGAATGATGACCCTATAGATGATAGTCTCAGGAAAATTCTGCAAACGAAAGGAAAGAATAGGAATTTAGAAGAAAACGACCTATTTAATCCTATGGAGAAACTTTTTAAAAAAGGTATAGGTTCTTTAGCTTATCGTGATAAATGGAACCTTTTCGACCAGATTTATTTTACCGCTAACTTATTGGAAAAAGGAGGTGGTTCGTATCGCTTTTGGAAAGCGAACGTTTTCACTGCGCCTTATTTATTTTCTAAAAAAGGAAAATACAAAGGCTATCCGTTTAGAACGTATTCAGGAGGCAATTATACAGGAGGGTATAGCGATCACTTTCCTGTTTATATACATTTAATTAGGCCTATACCTTAAAATTTATTGGGGGGTTGTAACCTTGATGTTCCGCCATTTTACCTTGATTCCACCCCCATCATGTATTTGAAGTGCAATCGAGCCTTCGCCAGCACCAATTTTTTCATCGGTTATCGTTACCATTTCCGTGCCATTGAGCCAGGATGTTAATGTATCCCCATTCAGTTGTATCTTCATTTGGTTCCACTCACCCATTTTTAAGGCACTATCTTTCTCTGGGTCTGGTTTAATTAACCAACCACGGCCATAGGATTCATATACACCGCCTGTATTACTGCCAGGAGGCGCTACCTCAACTTGCCAACCACTTACCTTGGTGCCGTCTACTGTAGAGCGAATAAAAACACCACTGTTCCCGTTGGCTTCTTGTTTAAACTCCAGTGTGAGGATAAAATCTTTGTAATGCCCATCTGTTGCCAAATAACCATACTGCTTGTCTGGGCCACTCTCACATACCAAAAGCCCATCTTCTACAAACCACTTTTCGGTGCCATAAATGGTCCAGCCAGATAGATCCTTACCGTTAAATAATGATTGCTCTTGTGCAAAAGTAATGGTCGTTGAAACCAATAGCATTGTAATTGTCAGGGTGATAAAATTCTTCATAATAATTTAGTCTGTCTATTTTTTAAAAAGAGATTCCCGCCTTCATGGCCATGATAGGAATACGTTAATTAAACCATTGTCCCCAAGGAATTCTACTCAATATAAGAACAAGGCCCAGGCCATAAAAAACAGCAATGCTCTTGAACTTCTTCTTGCCCTCCAAAAACTTCTTATGTCTAGACCAGCCAATTGTAATGAGTATTAGGGCTATGATATTTATAAAAGGGTGCTCAACCGCCAATAATCGTGCTGCAGCATTCATACCTCCCATTCCTAATTCCTGTATCGCATTCAAACCGCTTGGCGATAGATAAAAAAGTACCAGCCCTACTAAAAGTTGTAAATGACAAATGATGAGGGCGAATAAACTAAGTCGAAAATCTTTCCCAAGTGCGGTGAACACTCTATTACTTACTAAGCCCATTATGGCATTGGCAACGGCAAGAAATAAAACGGCAAGTGCCACGTACGCCAAATATGAATGTAATTCCAAAGCCCATTGATAGGCAAGTCCTTGTTGTTCCATAGGTATCTATAATTTTGGTTTGCTAAAAATACTACTTTTTGGGCATAAAAAAACCCTGACGATACCGTCAGGGTTTCAATTAGTCTAAACTATATTTTAGAAATAATAACGTAAGGTAAGGTTCCAAGTTCTTCCCCAACCAAAATAGCCGCGGTTAGAAACCGCTATACCTTCGTACGTTTCATCGCCTGCCTCAGCAACGTTTGCTGTTGATAATCTAGAGATATACTCTGTGTCAAAAACATTATTCATATTGGCCCTAATTTTCAAGGCCTTTAATTTATCGGCACCTAAAGCCACTCTATAGGTAACTCCTGCATCCAATAAATTAAAAGAGGGCAATTCCAAATTGTCCTTTACGGCACCTACATCAGAATAAAGCTTGTCATAATATCTCCAATCAGAATCGATAGATAAATTTTCACTGAATCTATAAGCAAATCCTAGACCCCCTGAAAGCTGTGCAGCACCACCCACTTTACCTCCATCAAAGTCATTGGTTTCGGTACTAATAACATTTCGCTCTTCATCGGTAACTTGGGTTACCGCTTCGCCTTTATAAATCCAATCCCCTACAGAAGCAAACCCATTTATGGAAAGTCCTGTCGCCGGTCTTAATTTAAAATCCAATTCAACCCCGGAATGTAATTGCTCCGTTCCAAAGTTGGTCTCAAAAGTAACCACATCATCAACAATATCGGAGCTGGAAACAACCCTATCCTTCCATGAAGTTCTATATACGTTTAAGTTAGCAGAGAAAATAGGGGATATGAAAGCATAACCAGCCTCCAAACCAAAAATCTTCTCATTTTCCGTTAATGGGTTTATTTGATTGGTGAAATTCAAATAAATGTTATCATGGTATGGTTGACGATCATAGTAACCCGTGTTTGCATAAAAACTGTGGGCTTCATCTGGTTTATAACTAAACCCTGCTTTGGCATTATATCCAAAATTATTTACTTTTTCAGAATCCACACCGTCAGTAATTCCCGCGGGAACCGCTTCATCAGTGTTTTGGGATGATGTACCATCTATTAATGATTGATCTGCATATTGAAAAAAGTCAAATCTTTGGTGGTATTGGTTTGATACTGACCCTTGGAAAAATGCGGATACTTTATCAGTTGCATACTCCAACTGTGTGAATAACCCACCATACGAAATACGCTCATCATTGCTATACGCAATTTTTTGGTCTTCTGCATAGGTATTAAAGGCAGCAGCCCATCCTGAAGGTCTAAAACTTTCGGTAGCGGTCACAAATTTATATTGACCAAAGCCTCCGTAAGTATCGTGATTGTTGTTTTGATCTCTTAGCCTAATATTTTCAGTCCATGAATTTAAGCCATGAAAATCAGAAACTACCCTAAAGTGCTTTCCATAATACGTTCTTAAATCAACTCCAATGTTCCATGAAAGATTATCAGAAAGCTGCTTTTCAAAGTTACTAATGAAACCATACCAGTTGTGTAAGTTCATGGATGCACGGGTCACATACGCATCTTCAGATCCAAAATAAACACCAGCACCGTCGGTAACCTGTGAATTTTGAGCGTAAATGGCATCGTAATCTATGCGACCTTCCGCTGTTCTTATCCTGTTTCCACGATTACCGGTACCGCCACCATTACCCCATGAGGCATAAAGTACCGTTGATAAATTAGAAGTTTCATTAATAATCCAGTCCCAGTTTAAGTTAGCAACCGGTTTGTGATAGAAGTTTCTTCTTTCTGTTTTGTACTCGCCATTGTAAGTACCCCAGTTATTGTTGTATCGTAAACCATACTCTAAATAGTCAGAAATAGACTTGGTAAAGTTTTGATCGTGAATCTGTGGTGCGCCTGTAATCAAAAAGTTAAAATTATGGGAATCATTAGGCCTATAACCTGCAGAAATAAAATACGTCTGGCCTTCACCAAAATTACCCTCATTATAACCATCTCCTTGCCAATGCGAAAGCATAACGCTTAAACCCCATCCTTTTTCAGAAATACCTGTATTATAACCAGCTGATGTTTTAACGTAGTTATCATTTGCAATGGTGGAATAAGCAAATCCTCCTTGCCTCATTTCAGTGGATTTAGTCACAAAGTTCACTGTACCCCCAACTGATGAAATTGCCATTTTGGAAGAACCCAGACCTCTTTGAATCTGAACAGCCGAAGCAATATCATTTAATCCAGACCAGTTAGACCAATACATTAAACCGTCTTCCATACCGTTAATAGGTTGACCGTTCAATAGAAAAGCAGTGTTATCCTGATCAAAACCACGCACTCTCATATTTGTATCCCCAAAACCGCTGGATTGACCGGAAACATAAACAGAAGGTGTATTTACCATTGTCATGGTAATATCTTGAGTCCCTATTTTTTCCTGAATGATTTTTACAGGAATGGAAGAAACGGCAATTGGTGTTTGCCTATCTTCGGCAAGGTCAATAATTCCCGTACCAGTGACAACAACTTCGCCTAATTCCTCAGCATCTGGAATTAAGGTTATAGAACCAATACTCCCAGCACTAGTAAAAGGAACTCTCCTGTTTACGTACCCAATATAGGAAACCACTAGAGTCCCAGAATCACTATCGACATTAATAGAAAATTTTCCATCAAAATCCGATGAAGTACCGGTTGTTGTTCCTTGCAAAACAATGCTTGCTCCCGGTAGTGGCCCTCCAATGTCGCCGTCTACTACCGTACCAGTAATCGTTCCTTGTGAAAATGCGATAGCAGTCATTAAGAATGCTGCCAAAGCCATGTACATTTTTTTCATTTTTTCAGTGTTTAATTTGATTTAATAATGGGTGCAAAAATGAATTATTTTTTTCACCCGTATATTAAGCCAGCGTTAAAATTTTTCGATGTTAAATTTAACATAAAATTCGCATTTTAAACCCTGAAAAATAAGAAGTTATCAACCTTTGTCAAGAATTGAATAATAGGCAGCTTAATTCTTAAAAGATCGCAAAAGATTCAACGTTGAAGAGTCATGATCGGATATTTCCGAACTTTCAATATCCTTTAAAGTATTTGTGGCCAATTGCTTTCCAAGTTCAACGCCCCATTGGTCATAGCTAAAGATATTCCAAACCACTCCTTGCACAAATATTTTGTGTTCATAGGCGGCAATAAGTGCTCCTAAACTTTGAGGAGTTAATTTCTCCACTAAGAAGGTATTGGTAGGCTTGTTCCCGGTAAATACCTTAAAAGGTAATAGTTTGCCCAATTCATTTTCAGAAAGATTTTTGGACTTAAGTTCGGATTGAACTTCTTCTTGGCTCTTGCCATTCATCAAAGCTTCGGTCTGAGCGAAGAAGTTGGCCATTAATTTATTATGATGATCAGTATCACCATGTAAAGATTCTTTGAATCCAATGAAATCAGCAGGAATCAATTTCGTACCCTGATGGATCAATTGAAAGAATGCATGTTGGGAATTGGTTCCTGGTTCTCCCCAGATAATGGTCCCGGTTTGGTAATCAACGGGCTTGCCATTGCGGTCAACACTCTTACCATTACTCTCCATAATTCCCTGTTGCAAATAGGCTGAAAATCTACTCAAATACTGTGTATAAGGAATAATCGCCTCGGTCTCTGCGTTATGGAAATTGTTATACCATATGCTTAAAAGTGCCATTATTACAGGAATGTTACTATCGAATTCGGTCGTTTTGAAATGATCATCCATTTCATTTGCCCCTTTCAAAAGGGCATCGAAATTTTCATATCCTACTGACAACGCAATTGAAATACCTACTGCACTCCATAACGAAAAACGGCCACCAACCCAGTCCCACATAGGAAACACATTTTCAGGAGAAATTCCAAATTCCGCAATTTTTTCAGTATTGGTCGAAACAGCCGCAAAATGCTTGGCAA
The DNA here is from genome assembly GCA_049668005.1 of Maribacter sp. Classification (GTDB taxonomy): domain Bacteria; phylum Bacteroidota; class Bacteroidia; order Flavobacteriales; family Flavobacteriaceae; genus Maribacter_A. The sequence goes on along the minus strand of JBATIW010000448.1, from coordinate 7,701 downwards.
CATCTTCTTGTTTCGCATGTTTTAAAAACCATTTTTTGATTGTAGTGGCATTACTCAAGGTTTCCTGAGTGGTGAAAGTCTTTGAAACCACCACGAATAATGTGGTTTCGGGATTCAGTTCCTTTAAAATTTCATGTACATGATCCCCATCCACATTACTTACAAAATGTGTTTTTAGGTGATTTTTATAGAATTTCAATGCTTCTACCACCATCGCTGGACCCAAATCCGAGCCTCCAATTCCAATATTAACAACGTCGGTGAATGTTTTTCCTGAATAACCTTTCCTTGTGCCAGAAATTATGGCCTCAGAGAATTTTTTTAGTTGTTCTTTTACTTCGTAAACCTCAGGAACTACATTAATACCATCAACTAAAACCGAATCGGATTTTTTAGCGCGCAGGGCAGTATGCAGTACGGCTCTATTTTCAGTCTGATTAATAGCTTCTCCACTAAAATATTGTGCAATGGCATCTTTTAAGTTCACCTCATCGGCCAATTCGAGCAAGATGGAAATAGTGTCTTTGGTAATTCTATTTTTGGAAAAATCAAACAAAAAGTCATTCCACTTTGTGCTAAACTTATCCGCTCTGTCCTTGTCAGCAGCGAACAGTTCTTTTAAATGGTAGTTTTTCGAAGTATTATAATGTTGTGTAAGTTTTTTCCAAGCTTGGGTTTGTGTAGGGTCAGTGTTCTGTAATGACATTTTTCGCGTTAAGTGTTAACAGTTCTTCTTCTTTTGGTTTTTCCACATATTCTATGCAATCCAATTGGTCCTTTTTAGGGGATATGAATGCAAAATAATCAGGACGTAATGATTCAGCCAATGGTTCTGCCTGGGGTAATTCTTCTTTTAATGGATCTACTTGTCTCCCATTTCTCCAGAAGCGATAACAAACGTGCGGGCCACCTGTATTTCCTGTCATGCCTACCCATCCTATAACATCACCTTGACGCACAAATTCACCCTTTCGTACATTTTGCTTTCTCATATGTAAATACTGGGTAGAATAGGTGCCATTATGCCGAACCTTCACATATTTACCATTACCTCCACGCCTTGTAGATTCTGTAACAGTGCCATCTGCAGTTGCCATAATCGGAGTGCCAATTGGTGCGGCATAGTCCGTTCCCTTGTGTGGGCGTAATTTATACCCATAATATCGGATTCTTCTTTTAAGATTATATCTTGAGGAAATTCTACTAAACTTGACAGGGGCCCTCAAGAATGTTCTTCTCAAATTATTAGCCTCCTCATCAAAATAATCCACTATATTCTTTAAAGAATCATTCTCGTAGGCGAAAGCATAGATAGGCTTGCCGTTGTGCTCGAAATAAGCGGACTCGATGGGTCCGGCCCCGGCATAAATAGAATCGTTGATGTATTTTTCCTTATAGATCACCTTGAATTTATCTCCCTTTTGCAGTCTAAAGAAATCTATGGTCCATGCATAAACCTCGGATAAATTATTGGTGACATTATAATCTATTCCTTGCTCCAAAATAGCTTCAGATAAGGAAGATTCGATAATGCCTGATGCTTCCCGTTCAACATATTTAACTATTTTCTTATCCCTGTAAGCGACAACGCTATCCCTTAAATCGACCACCGTATAATTTATGGCATCGTTCTCATATATAAAAATCTGTGCGGTCTCGGTAGTGTCCTTTGACTTTAAAATTACATAAGGCTTGCCCACGCGAATTCTGCGAACATCGAAAGTATCTTTGAAATCCTGGGAAATTTTAGCGATTTTCGGGTAGTCTACTTTGTTACTGAGCATAAGCTCACCAAAACTGTCGCCATTTCTGACCGTGTCTTGTTGCACCGTAAAATCATTCAGATTAAAGCCGTAACGTTCTAGAATTTCCGGTTCTTCAATAACCGCCAAAGTAGCTACACTATTTTCATTTGTGGTATCGGCAGTTTCATCCTTGCATGAACCAAGAAAAATCAATACAATAAATATGCCCCAATATTTATACATTACGCTCTTTTTATTTTATCCGGATTGAACATATGGCCTACCCATTGTTTCCCCCAGTCATTTAACTCCTCTTTTGAATGTATTTCTGGGAAAAATACGATTTTTTGAAAACTAGGCGGCAGGAATTTCTTCCAATTGGTACCCCCGGTAGCATCAACTTGTCCTTTTTCTTTTCCTAAATACCTATGTGCAGAACCCATATGCATTAAAGGCCAGTTTATGTTCGCATTAATATCCAATGTCTTTAACGCTTTGATTAGCGCTTTATTATTCTTTTTATCTGCAGATAGCTCTAAGTATTTATGATAAATCGTGCTGTTTTCTACTTGTTTGGCAATCCTAATCAATCTTGGTGTATATCTATACTCAAATTGTTTAAGCGTCAAGGTCTTTTCTCCAGTAGCCCTATCTGTTGCACCTTTTTTCCAATATATATGCTCATATAAGGTTTCTATAGTGTTTTTTGATGAAAATTGATTTCGTTCAGAATGGTGAACCAAGTTCTCCAAAGGTGTTGCATACACTTCAATCATTCTATATTGGACAGATTGAAAACCGCTGGCCGGCAATAAGGCCATTCGGTATTTTAGGAACTGTTCACGTTCCATCCCTTTGATCATAATGCTAAAAGAGGAAATCAGTGCTTCAAAGTAACTATTGATTCGCCTTGCCTTTTCGATTAAAAAATCAACATCCTGTGCCTTATGATCTACAAACTGCTTTTCTTCATGCAAAATAAGTTTAAAATACAATTCGGTAATCTGATGGTACATAATAAAGATTTCCTCATCGGGAAAATAAGTGCGAGGGACTTGAAGGCTTAATAGTGTGTCTAAATGAATATAATCCCAGTAGGTGAGATATCTTTGGTAGAGAAGTCCGTCTAAATAAGAGCTAATATCTTGGCCAGAATCCTTATATTTTTCTTCTAGTTTTAAAATTTGGGATTCAATCTGCTCTTTATTTTCCATGCTATGGTCAATCCATTACTATTTTAAACTGGTGTTTTAGTCCATTATAGCCATCCAAATCTGCCTTTATTGAGCCTACTGCCAAATCAGCCTTAATACGAATCGGAATTCTATTTTTGTCTCTGGAAACCCAAAGCGTTAGACTTTCCTGCTCTTTGAACACCCTTCCAGACTGCACTAGTGGTCTAAACTTGTAACATTCAACTTTTCCATATTTGGTCCTGATTATCTCAGTGCCTATATACTTTAGTTTAAAATTGAAAATACCATCATCATCATAAAGCAATTTCATTTTTATGGCCTCCCCTTTGACTAAATCCTTCGGATCATAATTGTTCCTAAGGTAATAAAAAGCAGAGATGAGATCCTGAATGCTATCTTGGAGCGTAAAATTAATCTTTTTCTTGTTCTTTTTGTCATTGAGAACAGCTTTATCCTTTTGATGGTCAAAATTGATTTCCACATCTTTTTTATAACCCCCCTCATTTATTTTTCGAACAAATCTGTAGGGTTTGCCGTCTACTTTGCCAAAATAGCTTTCATACGTATCATCAACTTTAAAAAATATGCTCGCAAAACCAGTGGTTTGTCCTTTTCCAACAACATGGTACACCGGTACGCCATCAATACTATCGGATTTAACCTGTAAAGTTGCATAACTGGCATTTAACCAGCCATAATGCATACGGAATTTCAACCACTCACCAGGTTTGAATACAGAAGTACTGTCCTGTGCGGTTGCTCCAAGTGTAATAGTCAAAAACAAAATTGTTAATAATACCCTCATATCTAATTCTTATGTAAAACTACTAAAAGAGAATTAATTTTCTTTTTGAGTTACAATTACATAACATAAACAATTTTTGTTCCAAAGTATTGTGCAAAAAAAAAGCCCAGTCATAAAACTGGGCTTTTCCTAAATAACCAACCAAACTTTAAATTATGAAAAACCAATACTTAAAGTTGTAAGGGAACCACCCCTTACGTGAACAAATTTAATACATACCATCGGTGTCCAAAACCTTTTTAACGTACTTTAACTAAACCCTTAACAGATATTTATGCTTGTTTTATGAAAATTGGCGAATTGTTAAGAAAATCACACCTTCTATAAGGTGCCTCGGGACTCTTGTTCTCGTTCAATGGCTTCAAAAAGCGCTTTGAAATTTCCTTTTCCAAAAGATTTAGCACCTTTTCTTTGAATTATTTCAATGAACATTGTTGGCCTGTCTAAAATAGGTTTCGTGAAAATTTGTAGTAGATAACCTTCATCATCCCTATCAATAAGGATACTTAGCTCTTTTAATGGTGCAAGATCTTCATCTATTTCGCCTACCCTATCCAACACGTCTTCGTAATAACTAGGCGGTACTGTTAAAAACTCTACCCCTCGATTTCTAAGTGCTGTTACGGTTTCAATGATATTATCAGTGGACATGGCCATATGCTGAACACCCGCACCGTTATAAAATTCAATATATTCCTCAATTTGTGATTTCTTCCTACCATCTGCAGGTTCATTAATAGGAAATTTGATCCGACCGTTACCATTACTCATTACTTTACTCATTAAGGCGGTGTATTCCGTGGAAATATCCTTGTCATCAAAAGATATTAATTGTGCAAACCCCATCACTTCCTCATAGAACTTGCACCATTTGTTCATTTCGTTCCAACCGACATTACCTACCATATGGTCTATATATTTTAGACCAACATCGGCTGCCTTGTACAAGGGGTCCCATTTTCTGAATCCTGGCAAAAAGATACCCTTATACCCACTTCTTTCAACGAAAATGTGCACTGTTTCACCATATGTATGAATGCCCGACAAAGCAACTTCGCCATTTTTATCTTTAACCTTTATAGGTTCTAAATAACTTTCGGCACCTCGCTTGGTCGTTTCATGATGACTTTTGGCCGCATCATCCACCCATAAGGCGATTACCTTAACACCGTCGCCATGAGCATCAATATGCTTATTGATTTCACCCCCTGATTTTAAAGGTGAAGTAAGGACCAACTTAATCTTATTTTGCTGAACAACATAAGATACTTTGTCTTTTAAACCCGTTTCAAGACCTGCATAGGCCAAAGGTTGAAAACCCCAGGCTGAAATATAATAGTGCGCTGCCTGTTTGGCATTCCCTACATAAAGTTCTACATAATCCGTGCCCAAAAGTGGTAAAAAGTCTTCGGCTTCAGGATTTTCTTTTGGTAAGTGTAATGAAGTATTATCTAATGTTGACATGATTATAATTTATTGAGATGTTGAATAGTATTTGGAGGAAGTTTCTAACTCGAACTCCATTAAAAAGAATTGATTCCTTTCTGATAAGGAATAACAAGTACTATTTACCACATTGCCCTCAAATGGGCGGTTATATCAATTCTTAGTTTTATCATGTTGTTTTACTCAATAGCAAATATCGCAAAAAAGAAATATATGCCCTGCCAAGGAGTCTAAAACCAATATCCAAGGCTAAAAAAGAAATTACTGTTACCCTCCGGTGACCAGGAATACATAACTTGCAAAGGTCCCATGAAAGATTCAAGGCCGTAACTTATACCATAGCCAGAATAATTGGGATCTGTGAACCACTCACCTGTCCTAAAGATATCGTCGTCAACATTAGCAATATTTGCAGTGAACATTATATGGTTCTTTGGTGCAATTTCCAAATCTAAACGACCATAAGCCTTTACATAACTATTGCCGGGCAGCGATAAAAAATCATATCCTATAAAAGGCGTGAAATTATTGATTAGGTTATTACCATATCCTCCCAATACAAAATCAAAGGTAGTAACACCCGATGTTCCCAATTTAAAACCACCTTCGGTTTCTAAATTCAATGATAAGTTTTCAAAAATCGGGAAAGCTGTTCCCATTCTTGCTTTGGCAATCGAAAATTCCTTAAAGTTGTCATTAAAATCAGAGGAAAGTAAATAAAAATGCAAATCCCCATCAAAATATAAACCTCTTGTTGGAAAATACTTATCATTGTAGGTATCCAATTTTAACTGCCCATAAGCACTGTAAAAACTGCTTTTTTCGAAATATGTCCGGTCGTCTGTTTCGATTGATCCCACCTGCGTATTCCCTACATCCAAAGCACTTAATGTTCTTGTGCTATATCTTAAATATTTATGTTCAACACCAAGGCTAAAAGCAAATTCTTCTTGCAATACTGACTGTAAATAAATCTGATTGGTAAAATCCAGGACATCAAGATTAATTGTGTTTAAATTATTCCCTCCAAGAACCTGAAAGTTACTTTCTATCAAATCAAAGTCAATCTCTTTTTCAAAATCATTGAACCTAGAATTAATACCAAAACTCCAATATGACCCTTTATCTATATAATACTGCAGATTATAACGGACATTATCACCTAATATTAAATCGAAGGATGCCACATCATCACGAAAAACAAGGTTCTTACGTGTTAGATTTATGATGGCCGCACTATTGTACAAATCATCATAATGAGCCCCTACTTTTAAAAACGTTCTATTCTGGGTTTCATCTAACTTTAGTATGAGATCTTCACTATCTCCATGAGACAGAAGTTCGTACCTGATGGTTTCAAAATTACCAGTTGCAGCTAAATTGCTTATACCTTGTTGAAATTTTTCAAAAGTTGTCCCAAAACCTAACTTAAATCTAAGCTTTCCCTTAACATAGCCTCGTGTATAACTATCGTTATCTCCGCTGAGTATCAGTCTATCAATCAACAAGCTATCAACTGGAAGAATAGGGGTTATAATCTTTCTACCCAGGTTTTGCCTTGATCCTATTTTCTTTAATTGATCGAATTTATCCCTAGCTGCATTTTCACCTTTCTTGATGATTTCATTATCCGAATCAAAATCCATCACTGAATAATTTGACATATCCGGCTTTATATAAATATCTGTTTGAATCGATTTTTCAACCATGTCTTCAGCAGTCCTGAAATTATTAATCTGCAATAAAATCTCGGTGGCGGAAAGTAAGTCGCTCCTATCTCTCAACCCATGTTGTACATCGATGCCGATAATGATATCCGCTCCCATTTTTTTTACTTCATCAATGGGGTAATTATTAACAACACCACCGTCGATAAGAACTTTACCTCCCATGGTAAAAGGCTCAAAAAGAGAAGGTAATGTTCCACTGGCCATAATGGCCTCTGGTAAATAACCGCTCTCAAGATTAACTTGTTCCCCAGTTTCCACATTGGTTGCGATACATACAAACGGAATGGGCAGTTCGCTAAAATCATTTATATCCTTAACGTGATATAAATGTTTTACCAGTTCGTGATAAATGTTTTGACCACCGGAATAGCCAGAAGGTATGGCAATCTTGAAATTGTCAAAAGGAAGTTTTATCGCATATCTTTCAGAGTCTTCTTTTTCATAAAAGGTTTTCACACCTCGAGGTAGGTTATCGCTTATTAATCTATTAAAATCAATATTACGGAAAATTGAATCAAGTTGGGTGGCAGAGTAACCCGAGGCATAAAGCGCCCCAACAATTGCACCCATGCTTGTTCCGCCAATATAATCGATTTTAACGCCAGCCTCTTCAATAACTTTTAAGGCCCCTATGTGCGCCATTCCTTTTGCTCCACCACCACTCAAAACAAGGCCTACTTTAACCTTTTCGTCAGGCTCCGGGACCTGGGCTTGGGTCTGAACCACAAAGAACACTAGCAAAAGTATGGTCGTTATTATTCTCATTCTGGCTATAAGTC
>JBATIW010000447.1:0-3860 GCA_049668005.1 Maribacter sp. | reverse complement strand
TTGTATAAAACAATTGTTTGAACCAATAAATATAGGGTTTATTCCTAACAACCAAACCGACTGAATTTGGGGTAATAAAAGTAATCACATTAAATAGTAAAAAATGAAAACAATTAAGGGACCGGCCGTGTTTTTAGCCCAATTTGTAGATAGCAAAGCACCTTTCAATACTTTGGATGGAATGTGCAAATGGGCAGCAGAATTAGGGTATAAGGGAATACAAATACCTACTTGGGAAAATTTCTTGATTGATATTGACAAAGCTGCCGAGAGCCAAACATATTGTGATGAATTAAAGGGTAAAGTAAATTCTTATGGACTCGAAATAACCGAACTTTCTACCCATTTACAAGGCCAATTGGTTGCTGTGAACCCTGCATATGACCTTATGTTCGATAATTTCGCCCCTGATAGTGTAAAGAACAATCCAAAGGCAAGAACCGAATGGGCTGTTGATGTCGTCAAGAAAGCAGCTACTGCCAGTCGTAGATTGGGCATCAATGCACATGCAACATTTTCAGGAGCACTTTTATGGCATACTTGGCATCCATGGCCTCAAAGACCTGCGGGATTGGTTGAGATGGGTTTTAAAGAATTGGCAAAGCGTTGGTTGCCCATTTTAAATCATTTTGATGATGAGGGTGTTGATGTTTGTTATGAAATACATCCAGGGGAAGACCTGCATGATGGCGATACTTTTGAGCGATTCCTAGAAGCAACAGGTAATCATAAACGGGTTAATATACTTTACGACCCGAGTCATTTTGTTTTACAACAACTGGATTATATTACCTATATAGACCATTATCATGAGTTTATAAAATCTTTTCATGTAAAGGATTCTGAATTCAATCCTACAGGTAAAAAAGGCGCCTTTGGAGGCTATAATGATTGGGGAGACCGCGCAGGTAGATATCGCTCTTTGGGTGACGGTCAAATTGATTTCAAGAGTATCTTTTCTAAATTGACCCAATATGGGTGTGATGTTTGGGCGGTAATGGAATGGGAATGTTGTATAAAAAGTCCTGAACAAGGGGCAAGGGAAGGTGCGATTTTCATCCAAGACCATATTATCGAGGCAACGGAAAAAGCTTTCGACGATTTCGCTGGAGCCGAAATTGATAATACTATGCTAAAGAAAATTTTAGGGGTATAATCTATTGGAAATAGAGATTTTGAATAGGGCAAGGACCATCAAGATGATAACAGGAAAAATTAGGGGAACATATGAATAAGGGAGTAATAACCAATACTACAATCTACACTTAATGCCTACCTTTGCATCAAAATAAATTCACTTTATGATTCAATCCATGACAGGATTTGGGAAGCATGTTGTACAACTTCCATCTAAAAAAATAACCGTTGAACTTAAATCACTCAATAGTAAAAGCCTTGATTTAAATGCGAGAATGCCAACGGCATATCGAGAAAAAGAACTTGAATTACGAAAAGTAATCGCAAGTTCTTTGGTCAGGGGCAAGATAGATTTTGGCTTGTATGTTGAGAACACGGGAGACGAAACTTCGGCACTGGTAAATGAGGCGGTGGTAAGGCAGTATATGAAACAATTGGAAACTATTGCCAAAGGGGATGATTTTAAATTGTTGGAAATGGCGTTGCGTTTGCCTGATGCCATGAAAACTGAGCGCGAGGACATTGATGAAGAGGAATACCAAACCATAAAAGAAGCATTGAAGCAAGCGCTTTTAGAGATCAATAAGTTCAGGTCAGAGGAAGGTCTTGTTTTGGAAAATGATTTCATTCAGCGAATCAAAAAGATGGAATCTTTATTGAACGAGGTTGTTCAAATGGATCCAGATCGACAATCGACCATTCGTGAACGTCTTGAAAAAGCGGTTGCAGATGTTAAAGCTGAGGTTGATGAAAATAGATTTGAGCAAGAACTTATCTATTATTTGGAAAAATATGATATAACCGAGGAAAAAGTGCGGTTAGCCAATCATTTGGATTACTTCTCAAAAACTTTGAAGTCCGATGATAGTAATGGCAAAAAATTGGGATTCATTAGTCAAGAAATAGGGCGGGAGATCAACACCATAGGTTCAAAAGCGAATTACGCCCCAATGCAACAATTGGTAGTTCAAATGAAAGATGAGTTGGAAAAAGTTAAAGAACAAATGCTCAACGTACTGTAATGAAAGGCGGTAAATTAATAATATTCTCGGCTCCATCGGGCAGTGGCAAGACGACCATTGTGCGCTATTTGCTTGAACAACCAGAATTAAATCTGGCCTTTTCAGTTTCGGCAACTTCCAGGTCAAGGAGAGGAAAAGAGAGACAAGGGGAACATTATTATTTCATGAATGTTTCAGAGTTTAAAAAACACATTAGGGAAGATGATTTCCTGGAATGGGAAGAGGTGTATCGCGATAATTTTTATGGCACACTTAAGAGTGAGGTTGAGCGACTGTGGGCAGAAGGAAAGAATGTAATTTTTGATATTGATGTGGTTGGGGGGCTTCGTATTAAAAAGAAATTTCCCAAAGAGACTTTGGCGGTTTTTGTAAAACCACCAAGTGTTGATGAGTTAAAGATTAGATTGAAAAAACGCAGTACCGAAAGTGATGACAAGATCAATATGCGTATTGCAAAAGCGTCGGTAGAATTAGCTACAGCCCCGCAGTTTGATGAAATCATAAATAACCACGATTTGGAAACCGCTCTTAAGGAAGCTCGTGATTTAGTGGCCGAATTTGTTGGGGCACCAACTTCCAAAAAGGAAGATTAAAATGAAGAAGGTCGGGTTATTTTTTGGCACATTCAACCCGATACATATTGGGCATTTGGTAATCGCCAATCATATGGTCGAGTTTTCCGATTTAGATGAGGTTTGGTTCGTAATTACCCCCATGAGTCCGTTTAAGACCAAAAAGACTTTACTGGATAATCATCATCGTTACCAAATGGTATATGAAGCAACCAAAGACTATTCAAAATTAAAACCCAGCAAAATAGAATTTGATCTACCTCAGCCCAATTATACAATCAATACTTTGGTGCATTTAGAGGAGCAATATGAAAAAAAGTATGAATTTGCATTGATCATGGGTGAGGATAACCTCAAAGGCTTCCATAAATGGAAGAACTATGGGACTATTTTAGAAAGTCATAGCATTTATGTATATCCAAGGATATCCAATGGAAAAGTAGAACATAAATTCAAGGACAATCTCAAGATTCATCTGGTAGATGCGCCTATTATGGAAGTGTCATCGACCTTTATTAGAGAAAACCACAAGAAAGGTAAAAACATCAAACCCCTTTTACCAAATGCTGTTTGGGATTATTTGGATGAAATGAATTTTTATAGATAAAGCCAAAACAAAAAAGTCCCGTATAAAATAAACGGGACTTCTTAGTTAAAAGGTTATCTACTAAAGAAATTCACCTTTATCATCAACTTTAACCCTCATGGTTTTGTCTCCATTTTTAAGTTTAAGTTTATAGCTTTTATTGGCACCTTTCTTTTGGTTGTAAGTAACTCGGTAAACATCATTTACAATTTCCCATTTAGGGAACCTTTCAGCAACAGCATCCCTAACTGCGGGTGGTAGTTTAATATCTTCAAACCTTTCTATAGTTCTGATTATTTCACCTTCGGGATTATAGGCAGCAACTATTTTTCCTTCTGGAATAATAAAGGAGACGGTATAGAAATCATAATCATCTGAATAAAACTCAGAATTCTCCACGTTGTAAGCGGCGGCTTTACGTTCTAACATTTTTACTGGAATAGCAACTTCTTTAGAGTCGGTTGCATTTAGGTACTTATAATTGATAGCTGTTACCACAACTTCAGATAACTGTTCTACTTTCGGGACCTGTGCTAATACTGG
>JBATIW010000446.1:0-4010 GCA_049668005.1 Maribacter sp. | reverse complement strand
ACTCAATTCCGGTAAACGTAGAGAAGGTATTTTTGGGGCTATTTATTGGTGGATGGTTAAAGTAGGTTTTGCTATTGCAGGAGCACTTAGTGGTCTTATTATTGCTGTTGTTGGCTTTAACCCTGACCTCGCTGCTACGGAGCAACAGTCTGCAATAGACGGACTTCATGCGTTCTTTTGTTTTTTCCCCATGTTAGGAACAATAGCCGCAATGTTCATAATGCGTAATTATGATGTTACAGAAGAGCGAGCGAACCAAATACGTGCAGAATTGGACAAACGAAAAAAAGAATTAAAAAAGAATTAGTAAAACGAAGAGGGGAACTATAAATTAATTATTAAAAATATAAATAATGTCATATAGAGAAGGACACCATTTTTCACTTAATGAATTAGAAATTAACGATTATGCTGGGGTAGATTATACCAAATTTTCAAGAGAGGATTTGATAAAATTATGGCACAAAACCCTAAAAAGTGGTATGCAAGGTTTATGTTTTAGTCTGTATGAAGACGGGCAAAGGCCTGGCGACATCATTACTGAAGAACAGGTAAGAAGACGAATGGAGATTATTCAACCGTACACAAAATGGGTCCGCTCCTTTTCATGTACAGATGGCAATGAATTCATTCCAAAAATCGCACATGAATACGGTATAAAAACGTTGGTGGGTGCTTGGTTAGGCGATGATCCAGAAATCAATGAGCGGGAAATAGCCGGTCTTATTCAATTAGCCAAAGATGGTTATGTGGATATTGCGGCAGTAGGTAATGAAGTTTTGTATCGTAATGAATTAAGTCCAGATGAATTGTTGGACTTCATTAAGCAAGTAAAAGAAGCAATACCAGACAAAATACCGGTAGGTTACGTAGATGCTTACTATGAATTTTCCGTTCATCCAAGAATTACAGAGGCTTGCGATGTTATATTGGCCAATTGCTATCCCTATTGGGAAGGCTGTCCATTAGAGTATTCTTTAGGCCATATGCAACAAATGTTTGGTCAAGCCACGCATGCCGCCAATGGTAAAAAAGTGATTATTACCGAAACGGGGTGGCCAAGTCAAGGAACAGGATTAAGAGGTGCCCAGCCTTCCCCTGAAAATGCGATGAAGTATTTTATAAATGCACAAGTTTGGTCTGCGAAACAAGATATAGAAATCTTTTATTTTTCTTCCTTTGATGAATCTTGGAAAGTTGGACCTGAAGGCGATGTTGGAGCTTACTGGGGGCTTTGGGATAAAGACGAAAAACTGAAATTTTAAAAAGTAGATTATGTCGTCGATAAGAAAAGAAAAGAAATTGGCATTGGCAGCCCTTGATTATGCTGATAAAACAACAGAAGAATTAAAAATCTTATGTAAACAAGCTTTAAATGAAGGTATGCATGGCCTATGTTTTAGCCCATATGAGGAAGGACAAAAGCCTGGGGATGATATGTCAGAAGAACAGATTCGAAGGCGTATGGAGATTATAAAGCCATATACCAAATGGATACGTTCCTTTTCATGTACTGATGGCAATGAAGCTATTCCTCGAATTGCACATGAATATGGCATTAAAACACTTGTAGGTGCATGGTTGGGTGATGATCCAAAAATTAATGATCAAGAAATTGCAAACCTAATTGCCCTAGCCAAAGAAGGCTATGTTGATATCGCTGCCGTTGGCAATGAAGTCATGTACAGGGGTGATTTAACAGAGGAAGAACTTTTAGGGTTTATATATCAGGTTAAAGAAGCATTACCCAATATTCCTGTTGGTTATGTTGATGCCTATTATGAATTTGCTGATCGCCCAGAGATAACCGAGGCATGTGATGTCATCTTGGCTAATTGTTATCCTTTTTGGGAAGGCTGTGACCTGGACTATTCTTTGTTGTACATGAAAGATATGTATCACACGGCACTACGCGCCGGTAATGGAAAGAAGGTAATTATTACTGAGACAGGCTGGCCTAGTAGAGGTACAAGTCTTGAAGGCGCATTTCCGTCATATGAAAACGCTATTAAATACTTTATTAATTCACAGAAATGGTCTGAGGAAGAAAATATAGAAATGTTCTATTTTTCATCCTTTGATGAATCTTGGAAAGTTGGATCCGAAGGCGATGTTGGAGCCTATTGGGGCCTTTGGGATAAAGATGGGAAACTTAAATTTTGACAAAATCAAGCCCAAGAAATTATCAATTTAATATTAGTAAATGAAGTATACAGAAGAATTGAATATTGAATCAGGAAAGGCAATTTGTTATTCTGGTTTTAGGGAAGGTCAAGGTCCTGGCGGGGTTTATCCAAGTTATGAGGAAATAAAAGAAGACCTTTTAATGCTTCACAACCATTGGAAATATTTGCGCTTATATGATTGCGACCAACACACAGATATCGTTTTGGAAGTTATCAAAAATGAGAAGCTTGATTTTAAAGTAATGCTTGGCGCCTATATTGTGGCAGAGGCCAATAACTATGGTTGTCCCTGGGGTGGCTCCTATTCTGAGGAAGTACTCATGGATAATAAAGCCAAGAATGAATTACAGATTAAGAAATTGATTCGATTGGCAAATCAATATCCGGAGATTATTTTCTCTTTATCTGCAGGAAATGAGGCTTGTGTTGATTGGACCGATCATTATGTTCCTGTTAGTAGTGTCATCAATTATGTGAGGATGATTAAAAAAGAAGCCCAACAACCCGTAACTTTTTGTGAAAATTATCTTCCTTGGCTTGATAAGTTAAAAGACTTGGTTGAAGAAGTCGATTTTATATCGATACATACCTACCCTGTTTGGGAGTATAAGAATATTCATGAGGCCATGGAGTATACCAAACAAAACTATTACGCAGTTGCTGATACCTATCCAAATAAACCCGTGGTAATTACTGAGGCTGGGTGGACAACTTTTTCAAATGGCAGAGGTATTTGCCCAGATAATGTTAGTGAGGAACACCAAAGTATTTATTATAACGATCTGATCAATTGGTGCGAAGAAGAGGACATTCTAACATTTGTTTTCGAAGCTTTTGATGAACCATGGAAAGGATCTGGGGAAGCTCTTGAACCCGAAAAACACTGGGGGCTTTTTAAAGTTGACAGAACCCCTAAGCTGGTTATGAGTGAACTGTATTCCAATGAAACATCAAATTAGTGGCCAAACCGAAAGATGCCAATTGAATGAAGCCCTTAATGATTTCGAAGGTATATCTACGTAAAAAACAGCCTGTATTCACATGAATTACCGATGTCGTTTTCAAGCAATAAAAAAGGGGGCAATTAGCCCCCCTTTTTTATTGCTTATTCCTTTAAACTATTTCGCTACATTAACTGATCGTGTTTCCCTGATAACCGTAACTTTTACCTGACCGGGATAGGTCATATCAGTTTGTATTTTCTGTGATATTTCAAACGATAATTGCGCAGCTTTATCGTCACTTACCTTTTCGCTTTCAACAATTACCCTAAGCTCTCTTCCTGCTTGTATGGCATACGCCTTTTGAACACCACCGAATGCAAAAGCTATATCTTCCAAATCCTTAAGGCGTTGTATATAAGAATCCAATACTTGTCTTCTTGCCCCTGGCCTAGCACCACTAATAGCATCGCAAACCTGTATTATTGGTGAAATCAACGTCTTCATCTCAATTTCATCATGGTGGGCCCCAATAGCATTACATACGTCTGGTTTTTCACCGAATTTCTCCGCCCATTGCATCCCTAAAATGGCATGTGGGGTTTCGACCTCAGCTTCCGTATTCGGAACTTTACCAATGTCATGTAAAAGACCTGCACGTTTGGCCAATTTAGTATTCAAACCTAATTCAGCTGCCATTACACCACAAAGTTTGGCTACCTCTCTAGAATGTTGTAATAGGTTCTGGCCATAAGATGAACGGTATTTCATTCTACCAACGGCTTTGATCAATTCGGGGTGTAAACCATGAATACCCAAATCAATGACTGTACGTTTCCCAATTTCAACAATTTCCTGTTCAATTTGTTTTTCAGTCTTACGT
>JBATIW010000445.1:0-1682 GCA_049668005.1 Maribacter sp. | reverse complement strand
AACGTTTCATTATATCCATAAGATTGGTATCCTTAGATTTCTTATAAATCTCGTTTAAAGCTAATATCAGACGTTTTGCTTCTCTTGTTGCAGCCACCCTGTCACTAGTAGACATATTATTCATTTTTGCTTTCTCAAAGGCAAGTGCTTCATTTATTAAATCCATAGCATACATTTTTTTTATCAGTTTAAAGTTAATAAAACAGAGCACTATATTAAAGTGTATTCTATTGATTGTGATAATTTTATAATAGAGCAAGTCTATAGGCAATAATATGTGCAGTATAGATATAAAATAATAGTAAAGATGCCATTTTTATAATGAAATGGGTTCTTTTAAAATAGGGCTTTGTCCCAGCAAAGCATTTTGCTTAATGGATTCACCAATGCTTTCCATAAACTCCAATTGTTATTGAACAACGAAATCCTTTTAAACACTACTTGCTTTTACTTTTGAAGGCAAATAGTTGTTTGAAATTCATAGGAATTAGTTTAAATTTTTGATGATAAAGGTAAAATCCTTACTTTAATAGTATTATTCACTCATCATTATTATTATGGCAAATTTTAACCTCAATATTAACGGAAAAACACAGCAAATAGATGTAGACCCGGCAACTCCAATGCTTTGGGTGCTACGGGAACATCTTAATTTAGTAGGCACAAAATACGGTTGTGGTATTTCGCAATGTGGCTCCTGCACAATCCATGTCAGCGGTGTTGCAGTACGTTCCTGTCAATTACCAGTTTCTTCGGTCGGCAATCAGTCCGTCACTACTATTGAAGGATTATCCGAAAAGGGTGATCACCCTGTACAAAAAGCCTGGCTGGAACATGACGTTCCCCAGTGTGGCTACTGCCAATCTGGTCAAATTATGAATGCCAGTGCATTTCTAAAAAACAATCCCAATCCAACCGATGAAGAAATTGATGCGGCCATGAATGGGAATATTTGCCGTTGTGGTACTTATACAAGGATCAAGAAGGCCATCAAGACTGCTGCCAAATCGGAAAATGCATAAATGCTATCCACACCTAAAAAACAAAGAATATGACAATTGTTAAAACAACATACAACAGACGCTCCTTTTTGAAATGTTCCGCACTTGCGGGTGGCGGAATGGTACTTGGCTTTAGTTGGCTCGCTTCCTGTAAGCCAACTCCGGAACAGGTACTGAACATGCCAAAAGAATGGTTTACCATCAATGGATATTTGAAAATTGGAGAAAATGGTATGGTCACGATTATGTCTCCAAACCCGGAAATTGGGCAGAATGTGAAGACATCTATGCCTATGATTGTTGCAGAGGAATTGGATATAGACTGGAATAACGTACTTGTGGAACAGGCCCCATTGAATACGGCTATTTTTACCCGCCAGTTAGCCGGGGGTAGCCAGTCTATCAGACAGGGATGGCAGAGTTTGCGTATGGCCGGTGCCACAGCAAGACAAATGCTAAAAGAGGCCGCAGCCCAGGCATGGCAAGTACCCGTGGCCGAAATTACCACAGATAAAGGGGTATTAACACATAAGAATAGTGGCAAATCAGCCGGCTATGGCGAAATGGCCTCTGCTGCAACCAAAATTCCTGTTCCTGAGGAGGTAGCACTAAAAGACATAAAGGACTTCACAATTATTGGCACCTCCCGAAAGAATGTGGATGGTCTTAATATTGTAACCG
>JBATIW010000444.1:0-6832 GCA_049668005.1 Maribacter sp. | reverse complement strand
GTAAAAATAATAACGAGTCCTAGGGTCCGCTTGAGCATATTGATTGGCCAGGAGATCCATATAATAATTAGAGGTATAGAAATCGGAACTTGGTCCTTGACCGTCATAATTCGCATCAAAATATGGATGCCTACTATCCGGGGCCGCATTATTGGTACCCCATTGAAATTGTAGGTCATCAGCTGACTCGAGGATCAATTGATCACCTGCAATCAAACCGTTGATGGTGGCTGCCGATTCTGCCGGGTTCACCAAACGGGTTTGAATAGCGAGTTTCAATCGCATGGAATTTGCAGCCTTACGCCACTGAGTTTCATTACCTCCGTAAAACAGGTCATTGGTGGGTAAGGCTATTTCATTCGCATTGAGGTTGTTAATGGCCTCAACTAGCAATTGATCCGCCGCCGCATAAATGGAAGCCCCCGAATCTACCATTGGGTTAAAAATACCTTCACCACCGCTGACAGCTTCAGAATAAGGTACATCCCCAAAAATATCCACCAACGTGGTGATGATATACGCTTCCAGAATTTGTCCTATGGCTACATGGGTATGCTGCCCGGCTTCTTCGGCGAGCAATGTCATAGTTCGGATATCTATCAATGCTTCGGAATAGGCATCATCCCATATCTGATCAAAATCTGACGGGTCATATAATTCTCTATAAGTGGGCCCGAAACCATGTTGAATTCTCACCGGTTCCATACCAAATTGTGCCCATCCGTTTTCTGCACGCCCTTCGGTACCGGAATGTAATTTCCCGACTATTTGCTGAATGCTGTTCAGAAAGAAGTCGACATCGGCCTGGGAGGGGTTCAGTTCATTTGGACTTGGCACCACACCTAGGGTAGTGGTTTCGCATCCATTTATCAATAACACTGATGTAGCGACAAACGCCAAACCAATTAGCTTAAACCTATTTTTCATAATGCTTTTTATATTTTTCATTTCTTATCTATTAGAAGGTAGCCCTTAAAGTGAATCCATATCGTCTTGAAGAAGGCCCAGTAAAGAAATCAATGCCTTGGCCATTTCCTACACCGGTACTCGATGAGTTGGTGTCATAGCGAATATTCTCCGGGAAGTTTACAGCCTTAAACCAAAGATTTTGACCGGACAATGTGAAAGACAGGCTTCCAAATGGAGTATCCTTCAACATCTTGGTTGGTAGCGAATATCCTAAGGACGCTTCTTGTAATCTGATGGTAGTGCCATCATATATGCTGAACTCGTTAATATCACCTCCAAAATAGGTGTTAAAACCTAATTCAGTAGCACTGATGGCTACATCGTTTGGTGTGCCATCTGATTGCTTCACGCCGGGCAGTAGGAATTGGGATTCCCTGTCAATTGGATTGTCGTCATCAACTGTACCCCGACCAATCAATGCTGCGGTAGTTACAGAATATATATCCCCACCTGAGCGATATTGAATATTGGCGGACAAGGTAAAATTCTTAAATTTAACAGTAGGTATCAAAGCCGCCGTCCAATCGGGATTGGGATCGCCTATTTCGGAAATAGTGTTTTCTACCAAGTATCTACCCGCATCGTTTACAAGGCGATTACCCGCGTCATCTTTAAGGACCGTGGTCCCTAAAAGCACTCCAAACGGCCTTCCTTCGACTGCATAGTTGGCTGCTTCACCGTTAATGGCATCGGTCAAGAGAATGTTCTCTGTTCCTTCCGCTAGATCTGTAACCGTAGTTTCAATGGTTGAGAAATTACCTGCAATATTGAAACCGATATTATTTTCAAATTCCTTAAGAACATCAATATCAAAATCTACCTCGACCCCTTGTGATTGGATCTCCCCGATATTTACCGTTGTACTGGTGAAACCGGTAGAACTATCCAAGGTTCTGTTGGTGATCAAATCGGTTGTGGTCTTATCAAAAAGACTCACATTCAGATTCAACCTATTAAAAAGCCGGGTATCCACACCTATCTCAACTTCTTCAACACGTTCCGGTTTCAGATCCCGGTTACCTAGGGTATTGGATACCGTATTGGATGAAATTACATTTCCGTTTAAATCTACAAGAGATCTAGCATTTAGGCTTAACACGTCCCTGGTGTTAAACGGTGTTGGAAAACCTGCAGAAGACCCATATCCCAAACGTAATTTGACATAGTTAAGAACATCGCCCTGAATTCCATCAAAGGCAGAAGTAGGTACAAAAGAAACACTTGCACCTGGGTAGAATAGGGAATTATTCTCTCTTTCCAAAGTTGACGACCAGTCGTTCCTACCCACTGCATTCACGAACAAATAGTTTTTATATGAAAAGGTTAGATCTGCATATAAGCCTACCAAATTCTCTTCGAAATTTTGATTGAGATTGGGATTTCCAGTCCTTACAAGGGAATTCACAGAGGATGGTGTAGTAAAGTTAAAGTGTTCCAATACACCGAACACCAATTGCCCTTGACTTTCAATACCGTCTTGTGCGTATTCGTCCCTACGGCTGTTGGCACCCGCAATAACTTTCAGGTTAATATCTTCTGTTAGATCCTTGTCGCCAGTAAGAATAATATCATGGTTCCAAATCGTATTCCTTACGGAAGATGTTCTCAAAACTCCTAGGGGAACCCCATCGACTCCACCTTTATTCTGACCATAGGAATTCAACTCCGTATAGGTATCCAGACCCAATCTGTACGTGATATTCATCCAGTCGTTGATTTCATAAGAAATGGATCCATTCCCTAAGAATCTATCCGTATTCTGTGTGGTTTTTACATTGGCCACTGTCCAATACGGGTTTTGGATGTCATTACCGGAGCGATAATACACGCTTCGACCATCAGCCGCCTGGAATGGTAAATTAGTTAGGTCTACACTTCTTGGAGTGTAAAGTAAATCGCCAAAAACAGCACCACCGTTAAAAGCGGCACCACTACCGGTACTAACAGCGTTGGGAGGAGATTTAAAATCCGTACGAATAAAATTGAACACTCCATTAACAGTTAGTTTATTTGCTAATCGCGCATTACCGCCCAAGCCAAAATTATTTCTGAGTAGCCTATTACCAGGTGTAATGCCCTTATCTTCAGTACGTCCGTAATTCATGCTAAAACTGGCGTTCTCCGCACCACCACGAACATTTATAGAAGTACTTGTAATATAACCGGTTCTAAAAAATTCTTCAACCCCATTGTAGGGTTTATAATCATAGGGTTGGTCCAATAGATTTTCAAATCCTGCCGTAAGCGTTTGATCGGCAAGGAAATTCCATGGATGCCGTAAAATGGCAGCGCCACCTGAATCTCCTATAAATTGAGCTGCTTGGGATATACCGTCGTTATCGGTCCTGTCAAATCTGGGTCCCCAGTTACTGAAGAAATAACCGAAGCCTTGGTGGAATCCACCACCATAATTATCCTGGTACTTTGGTAGTATGGCTTCAGACACAAAAATGGATTGATTTACGGTCACCTCTGTTTTACCAATAGATTCGCCTGTGGCAGCACCCTTGGTGCTAATCAAGATTACCCCATTTCTACCTCTGTTACCATAAAGAACGGTTGCGCTCAACCCTTTCAAGACACTGATGTTGGCAATATTGTTAGGATCTATATCCAAAAAACGACTAGATTCCGTATTACCATCCAAAAAGGAGGTCTGTGTATTCGCACCTGAATCAACGGGCACTCCGTCCACTACAAAAAGAGGTTGGTTAGACTGAGTTACCGAGGAATACCCCCTAATGATAATGTTGGTAGCCGAACCGGAAAGTCCGTTGTTGGCAGTAATATTGACCCCCGCAACTTTTCCTTGCAGAATTCTACCAATGTCCGACTCAGGTCTTGAACTTACCTGTTCTTCATCAACCGTAGTTACCGCATATCCCAGGGATCTTTCCTCCCTTTCAATACCTTGTGCTGTAACAACTACTTCTTCTAGAGCTAGGGTATCTTCCTCCATTTGAACATTAATCAAATTACTTTGACCAATTGTCATTTCAAGAGATTGTTGCCCAATATAGGAGAATACAAGAATTTGACCTTCACTGGCCTGAATGGCGTAGTTACCGTCAAAATCTGTTTGAATACCTGTGGTTGTTCCTTTTACAAGAATATTTACTCCTGGTAAAGGAATTCCGGTATTATCCGTGACATTTCCGGTAACCGTTCTTTCTTGTGTATATGCCCAGGATATTCCAATAAGGTAAAGCATAAACACCCAAATACATTTTTTTTTCATACTATGAATTTTAATGAGTTAGTTATGAAGTGACCATAAAGTAAACAGTGTATTAATGGATATTCAATCTTTGAATACACTCGTGATAGTGTATTAAAGAATATTTGCAATAGAGCTGTTGTACATTCAATTAGTCATTCGAATCAAAGTAACAGCCTCTTAACAAAATTTTAGGAAAAGCTTATAAACGTTTACTTTTCCGATGAATGTTTACGTTTATTTTACCCTTTATACCTTTAATTCATATTTATTATTCTTAAAGGTTAATTCGCAGTTAATCACTTGTAGGTTAGTCATTGGATGGGGCTGTTTGACCATGGTCCTTGTTCAGGAATTGAGTTGAAGATTACCGGTATAATCCAGGTATTTTTAGAACGCCAGGTGAAAAAGAATGTAAAGGGCAGCCCTGAATTTGTTTGATGACTAATTCAAACGTCACTCTAAAATTAAAAGAAGTTATCTTATTAGAAGTAAATTTTCAGAGCTGCTTTACATTAAGGCAGTAGTTACCAAAATAACATGCTCCTTTGCTAAATTTAGGAAAGTCTTATAAACGTTTACGCGCCCGATAAACAATTACTGGAATTTTACAGGATTAAAACGAAGCTTGTATAGCAAGTCTTTGATATTCGCTAGGTGTTAGGTTGGTATCTTTCTTAAATGCCTTATTAAATGTCACCTTGTTATTATAGCCAACTTCATAAGCAACATCTATGATATTCAAGTTTTTTTGATAATCAAGATTAAGAATATTCTTAGCCTCATTGATGCGGTATTTATTGATAAGTTCATGAAAATTCAAATCAAAATGTTCATTTATTACCTGAGAAGCATTATGCCTAGTGGTATTCAATCGCTCCGCCAGTACTTCGAGGTTTATATCATTCTCTTTATATATCTTCTCATTTTCCAGAAGGGCGATTAAATTGTCCTTTAATTCCATGGATAGACTTGAAGTGAGTCCGGATTTTTCGTATTTGAAAAATAATTTGTCGCCGAAAGTCAAAGTTCCACTAAAAACACTTGGTTGAACATTGGCCGAATAACCAATATACATAACCATTAGGGCCATGCAAATTACCTGTGAATGATATACTACACCAGATGTAATATTATAACTTATTAAAATGCCATAAACGGAATAGCAGACTATATAACTAATATGAATCACATATATATTTCTTTTCCAAAGTTTATTTGCAGTATTGACACTTTTATTTCTTTTAGAAGTGATATATAGTTTTCGAATAAAATGGCCATAAATAATCAATGATGTCAATTTTAGGGCAACTAAAAGTATCAAATCTGACGAATCCTGGGCATTGAAGCCATTTGAAACACGCTCAAGCATAACATTCAATTTATTAGAACCTGATAATAAATATGTTGGCAATAAATAGATGAATAAGGCTATAGTAGGAATCAGATGTAATAGATCAGTTTTCTTGAAAACATATTGCTGTGTGATTCTTTTGAAATAAAAATAAAGCAATGGCCCATAAAGAAAAGAGAAACTAGTGGACATTAAATAGGAATGTGGAAATCGAAAATGATAATTAGTAATGTTCAGACAAATATGAAGAATAAAAACTGAATGAGTAATAACAAAACAGCTTATTAGTACTTTTGCTACGCTGTCAATTTTTTTATTAAAATGAAGAATAGCAGCTATATAAAAACCAATTAGAGCTACATATAAATACAGGAATGACCATAGATTAAACTCTGCCCTATATTTGTCGACAAGAGCTTTGAAATCAGGTTCTTGTCGTATTGAATCAAATCCTGAATCCGTAAATATTGATGTATTAAAGTTTGAGAATAAATATTTTTCTATAAATTCAGTGGTCTTTGCAATATCTTCCGATGCTGCATAAATTAAGGCAATTTTCTTAAAAACCACGTCTTTCGGAACCGTTGGGTCAGATTTGGCCCTATGATAGGTTATAATTGCTTCTTTGAATTTATGCTCAGAAAATAGCTGGTCAGCTTCGGCTAAAAGATCCGTTGAAGATTCATAATACGGATCTTGGTATGCTTCTCTAATTTCTACGTTTGGACTCGAATATGCATTGACGCATAATAGCAAGAATGTGATTAAGATTCCTAAATGCCTCATTTGATTGATGAATTAGCTTTTTCTAAGTTACTTAATAAATGAGGTCAAAATCTTAAAAAAATCTTAAAATGGTAATCCCCGATAATAGTTTACTCCTAAGTTTAGTTAAAATTTACGGTATTACATGTTAAATCTGAATTTTCCCGAATTATATATAGTTATCTAATAATAATCGTTAACAAAAAAAACCGGTGCTCCCACCGGTTTTAACTAACTAACTCAAAAAATTACTAACTCAAATAATTCGGTACAAAAATCCTTAATTAATCTATTTCATTTGGTAATTAAAGATTAGCAATTTGCTAAAATTGTGCTATATTTTTTAAACGAACAATAAATGTTTTTATTGTTGAAAATGAAATAAATATTTGAAATCTAATCTTGTAGCGTAAATACCTTTTTTAAAAGATCTGTTGTACGCGATGAGACCTTGGTCCTAATTTCTTTTTCTTCTACAGAGATCATGGTATAAACACCTTTTAGAGCCTCATTGGTCACATAGTCGG
>JBATIW010000443.1:0-3279 GCA_049668005.1 Maribacter sp. | reverse complement strand
GTTAATGCTCTTGTTATAATTGATTTAAACATAATGGTATTAATTACTATTGTTAATTTATTGATTTATAAATGGTTTTATGACTGTATACCATATTTCGTACCCTTTGGCATTCATATGTAGACCGTCATCTTCAAAAATATCTTGTTTTAATTTTCTTCCTTCAAGCATTGGTTTCCAGATATCAGCAAACTGCAGCATATTATCTTTCCTGCAAAGTCTTTTAAATTTACGATTCAAGTTTTTGTATTTACGCTTAAGTGACCATCGATTGATACTTGGTTTGGCGGCAATTAAGATTATTTGTGCATCCCTTCTTTTTTCTCTTATCCTCTTAATGATTGCCAAGGTTGTGCTTGCTATTTTCTTTGGTTTTTTATTGGCTGCAATATCGTTGTCACCTACGTAGATGAAAATTTGATATGGGTTGAATGTAAGTATTAATTCGTTGGTATATGCAAGTAGGTCCGTAGCCTGTGATCCACCAAAACCAGTATTGATGATATGATGATTAGGGAATAGCTTATCTAAATTATACCAAGTTCTAATACTTGAACTACCGGTGAAAACAATCGTCTCCTGGGAGGCGTCCCAAAGGGTATCATACTTTTTCTGAATGATATCGACCTCATTTACAAAGCGGCCTGGGTCTTGGGAAATACCCGAAATAAAAACAAGAAAGTAGGAAATTGTTATTAGGTATCTCATTCCTGATTATTGATGTCGAAAGATACTTTTATTCTACCAAATGTTCAATAATCCGCGTATGATAATTAGCTGCTCTTTCCTCGGAAAAGTGTCTAGAACAAATCCGTACATAGCTAAAAGCATTAATCCGATACCTATTGCTCTAATAATTGCACCAATTTAGCGAATGATCAATAATTTCCATTCCAGTTAAATTAATTTACATATTAATTCCTAAGAATACCAAAGCAGCAAGGAGCCCACCAAATAAAGGTCCTAAAATAGGTACCCAAGCATATTTCCAATCACTGGAGCCTTTATTTTTTATAGGTAATATGGTATGCATGATTCTCGGACCCAGATCACGAGCTGGGTTAATGGCATAACCTGTTGGTCCTCCCAGACTAAAACCTATTCCAATGACCAATAATGCGACCGGTAGTGCATCCAAAGAACCTAATGAAATTGATTCATCACCCATACTACCACCCGCGATGAAGAACACCCCGAAAACAAGCAAAAAAGTACCGATTGCCTCTGTAACAAAGTTCCAAAACGGGTTACGTATTGCCGGAGCTGTAGAGAAGGTGGCCAATATTGCCGGTTGGTCTGTTGTGGCTTCGTAATGTTTTTTATAAGTTAACCAGACCAATAGATTACCCATCATTGCACCTAGTATTTGTGCAATGAAATATCCGGGAACCAATCCCCAATCGAACTTTCCTGCTATAGCCAAACCAAATGTAACTGCAGGGTTTATATGGGCACCTGAAACATCTGCACTGATGAAGACACCGCAAAAAACGGCCATGCCCCATGCTAGGGAAATACCTACCCATCCTAAGTTGCCCCCTTTTGTGTCTTTTAAAACAAGATTTGCCACTACTCCGTTACCAAGAAGAATTAGCACGGCAGTTCCTATAAATTCAAATAAATATACATTCATAATGTTGATAGTTTAGTCGTTATGTTACAAAGAAATTTTCATAAAGATCGGCCTACTAAAATAGTTAATCAACCAAAGATTGATACACAAACTGCCTCATTTTCTGATTATAAAAATCGCTATAAGGTTGCAGTTGAGTCATTAATATGGCGATTAAATTTTCCTTTGGGTCAATAAAAAAATAGGTGCAATATGCACCTCCCCAATAGTATTGCCCAACTGATCCCAAACTTTTCGCATCAGCCACGTCTGTCGTTACCCCAAAACCAAAACCAAAACCCTGTCCTGGCGCATGGTGTAAATCACCAGTTTGATTCATAGTCATAAGGTCAACCGTTTTAGGACTAAGAAAAAGTTTGCCATTTAAACTACCCTTATTGAGCATCATTCTACAAAATTTCATGTAATCGGCTGCCGTTGAAAAAAGACCATGGGTACCTCCGAATACTTTGTTTCCTTCAATAGGTAATTGTTGCTCAGAGTTGATTAACATGCCTTCTTTGTTTAGATTATGTACAGGCACCCATCTTTCTTGATTTTTTTTGGAAATATTATATCCTGTATCGATCATCCCTAATGGATTGAAAATTCGTTCTTGTAGAAACACAGCAACGGTCTTCCCTGAAAATTTTTCTATCAACAAGGCCAATACATCTGGTGATGCGCTATAGTACCATTGCTCCCCGGGATGACCAATTAAAGGAAGGCTGGCTAAAGTATTTACCCTACTTTCAATATTTTCTTGAGGTTCATAGTAAAGTGCTTTCGCTATGTCATTGTCCAATTCGGTTCCGCCCAGTCCATGGGAAAAACCAGCTGTGTGGGATAGAAGATGGGCAATGGTTATTTCTTTATCAGCTGGTTCGGTGGGTCCATCTTTACCAGCCTGCACATCCTTGGCAACTTTTAGGTCTTTGAATTGCGGTAGATATTTTGAAACTGGGTCAGTTAGAAAAAAATGGCCCTCTTCATATAACATCATGAAGGCCGCTGTGACAATTGGTTTGGTCATTGACATCAAATGGAATATACCATCTTTTTGCATTGGTTTTTTGTCTTCGAGACTGCTATAACCAAAGGATGTGTTATGTACAATTTTTCCATTACGGGAAACTAATGATATTGCTCCGGCAATTCGATGCTCTTTTATTTCCTGATTTAAAAAGGCATCATATCGTGCCAATCTTTCGATAGACACCCCTTCGTTTGCTAAAGATTCTATTGTCGATTGTGCATTTGTTTGTGCAACAGAAAGGGTTAAAAGGAAAAGGATGAAAGTCAAATGGAAAGCGTTGATCTTTTTCATGTTTAGGTTGGTTTTGAAATGATATTTTTGATTGATTATTATCCGTATTCGAAAAGAACGAATAATTTGTAAAAATCCACTAAATATAGTGTTTTTAAGGAATACCACGTGTTTATGAAAAAATAAATGCTACAAATTATCCATTCATTTTAATCTTTTTATTTCAGAAATCTTTAACTTACTGCTGTTATCAAACACAATACTAATTTTAACCTTAAAAATGAATTATCATGGGTGATTTAGCAGAAAAACTGGCTAAACTAAAGCAAACAGCAGAGCGTCAATTGAAGGAATGTGGTGTTATCATTGTAGATCAAGAATTATTGACGACCTTGGTGAA
>JBATIW010000442.1:0-3406 GCA_049668005.1 Maribacter sp. | reverse complement strand
CACGCTTGTAGCGCAAAAAATACCACAACACTTAAAGTTGTTTTTTTCAATTTGATAAACATAAAAACTATCCCTACTGTCTTTTAAGAAAATGTTATCCTCTAAAAACTCCAAATAGCGATTATGTACCATTTTGAAGCGTTCTTCACCAGAAACCTCTTTGTCGAATTTAAATCCTGGATTTATGATGTGTAAAAATGAAAAGGGGTTGAAGCTCAGGGCAGCCTCCAACTCTTTTGCTGAGTATTCTTGATATGATCTAGATGAAACAAAAGCAACTTTGTCCTTTGTCGGTCTAACTGCCTTAAAAGGTTTTATTACGGCCATTTATGATTTTTTGAATTGAAGTGAAACCTTTTCAGCTTTCTTGGATTCGGAGTAATCATAAAACCCCTCACCAGATTTTACACCAAATTTTTTGGCCATAACCATGTTGACAAGCAGGGGGCAAGGTGCATATTTTGGATTTTTGAATCCGTCATACATCACATTCAGAATAGAAAGACAAACATCCAACCCAATAAAGTCGGCCAACTGCAAGGGACCCATAGGGTGGGCCATACCTAATCTCATAACAGTATCAATTTCTTCTACACCTGCAACACCATTGTATAAGGTTTCAATAGCCTCATTTATCATGGGCATTAATATTCTATTAGCGACAAAACCAGGATAATCATTGACCTCGGTTGGTGTTTTCCCCAATTTTTCCGATAGTTCCATCGTTGTATTCGTGGTCTCATCTGAAGTACTATACCCTCGAATAATTTCAACAAGCTTCATAATAGGAACAGGATTCATAAAATGCATTCCGATTACCTTCTCCGGCCTCTTCGTTACTGCCGCAATCTGCGTAATAGAGATTGAGGAGGTATTGGTAGCCAATATAGTATTCGCGCTACATAAAGCATCCAATTCCTTGAAAATGCCCAGTTTTAGATCCAAACGTTCTGTTGCCGCTTCTACTACCAAATCAACATTTGATGCGCCTTTGGATAAATCAGTGAAAGTTTTGATATTTGCCAAGGTATTGGACTTCTCCACTTCATTTATTTTTTCCTTGGCCATCATCCTATCCAAGTTTCTTACAATTGTTTTAAGACCACTATCCAAGGATTCCTCTGAAATATCAATGAGATTTACTTTGTAACCGTTTTGCGCAAAAACATGGGCAATTCCATTACCCATTGTTCCTGCACCAATTACTGCGATATTTTTCATGTAAAATTTTTTTCTAGAATGATTCTATAACCTGTAAAGCAACCCTTAAGGCCTGTGTTCCTTGACGCAGACTAACTACGGGAACGGTATCATTGTTTATGGCATCTGCAAAAGTCTCCAGTTCGTCAAGTATGGCATTATTTGCTTCAATATCAGGATTTTCGAAATAAATCTGCTTTTTAACGCCCTCCGCATTCTGTAAAATCATGTCAAAATCACCAGGAATTTCCGGGGCATCCTTCATTTTTACCACTTCAACCTTTTTTTCCAAAAAGTCAACTGAAATATACGCATCGCGTTGAAAGAACCGTGATTTTCTCATATTCTTCAAAGAAATTCTACTGGCAGTAAGATTGGCAACACACCCATTTTCAAATTCTATACGTGCATTGGCAATATCAGGGGAATTACTAATAACCGATACACCACTTGCATTGACTTGTTTCACTTCGGAATTCACCACACTTAGTATTGCATCAATATCATGTATCATTAAATCCAAAACCACAGGAACGTCGGTGCCTCTAGGGTTGAACTCTGCTAATCGATGTGTTTCAATGAACATGGGATTCTTGATTTTGTCCTTCACCGCTATGAATGCAGGATTGAATCTTTCCACATGACCTACTTGACCCTTGACTGCGTGTTTGGTTTCAAGCTCCAATAATTGCTCGGCTTCTTCGAGTGTATTGGTAACAGGCTTTTCAATGAATACATGCTTGCCCTTTTCCATGGATTTTTTGGCACAGTCGTAATGTGAAAGCGTTGGGGTAACAATGTCAACGACATCTACAGCATCAATGAGTTCATTAATATTTTCAAAATAGGTGTAACCAAATTCCTCAGCAACCTTATGCGCGTTAATCTCATCAGGGTCGTAAAAACCAGTTAAATCATATTTTGGGGATTCGTTGAGTAGGCGAAGATGAATTTTCCCCAAATGACCCGCTCCTAAGACTCCGACTCTAAGCATAAATAGTATTTTGTTCAAAAATAAACATAGTTTGGTAGTTTATATAGTTAGAACTTTAAAAGTTTTAGGGATACTCAAGACGGGATTTGGATTTCTTACGGCAAACTTTGTTAACTTCGCTTTTTTAAACCAAACCTTGGCAATAACCCTTGAAAGATACCCTTAAACATCGCGGAATGCGGAATAAATTGGCTGATGTATTAATAGCCAAAGGAATAGTTGATACCAGCGTATTGGATGCCATAAGAACCGTGCCTAGACATCTTTTTATGGATAGTGGTTTTGAAGGACATGCCTATCAGGACAAAGCATTCCCCATAGCAGCGGATCAAACTATTTCGCAGCCGTATACTGTTGCTTTTCAAACGGAATTGTTGGAGATTGAACCTGGCCATAAAGTATTGGAAATTGGCACAGGAAGTGGTTACCAGACGGCGATTCTTTTGCAGCTGAAGGCAAAAGTGTATACCATTGAAAGGCAGTTGGAGCTTTTCAAGAAAACGAACCTGTTTTTCAAAAAAATGGGATATCGTCCTAAGAAAGTGATTTTTGGGGATGGCTATAAGGGCCTCCCTGAAGTAGCTCCTTTTGATAGTATTATTGTTACTGCAGGTGCTCCTGAGGTGCCCAAGGCACTTATGTCTCAATTGAAAGTAGGGGGTAGATTGGTTATTCCGGTAGGGGCAGAAGAACAAATAATGACAATGTTCATTAGAAAATCTGAAAAGGAATTCGAGAAAAAAGAATTGGGTGCTTTCCGATTTGTTCCGCTACTTGGGGATAAAAATTAAAGCGATACGCTATCAAGTGGCATCAGAAATTATGAATTAAAACTTTTTTTGATTCGGTCCAAGTCTCTTTTACTATCCCGGTCTTTCATGGTTTCCCTTTTATCATAAAGTTTTTTCCCTTTGGCCAGGGCAATATTCAGTTTAGCCAAGCCCCGCTCATTAAGAAATAAATTCAAGGGTATTATAGTAAACCCGCCGGAAGCCACCTCTTTTTGAAGTTTAATCAATTCCCGTTTGTTCAATAATAACTTGCGTTCTGCCTTCGGCTTATGATTATAATGCGAAGCATGCGAATACTCATCAATCTGCATGTTGATAATAAAAAGTTCACCGCGCTCATTAAATTCGCAGAAACTTTCAGTGATGGAAGCTTTACTTTGTCGAACCGATTTTATTTCGGTCCCTGATAATACAATACCAG
>JBATIW010000441.1:0-2697 GCA_049668005.1 Maribacter sp. | reverse complement strand
GTTATAAAGAATTTCTAATCGGTCCTTTTCTTCAAATCGTCCCGAATTGTAAATAGATTCAAGACTGTCTGCAACAACTTGATTTTGGGGATATACTGCAATGCAAAAAATAAAAAAAAAGCCCCGTATTAAGCTGGCTTTTTTTTTGAATGAACTCATTAGGATATATAATTTTTCCTGAAGCATAGATAAAAAGTTAATAATCGAATTTTATTGATTGGCCTTGATATATGGATCAATTATAAATGTGCCCGCCTTGTTCGATACTGTAAACTTTAAATTGTATTTTTCCTTTACATAAGCTTCATCATTACCAGGCTTTAATTTAATAGTTACAGCAACCTGTTCATTATAACCCTTTTTACCAACAAGATTGTTATTTACTTTTTGACCATTGAACGACTTTAGTTTAAAAAGTCTTTCCCCTTCAACAGGTTCTATGGAGGTAATGCTGACCTTATGTTCCGGATCACTTACAGACATTCCTTGCCAGATAACCATATCTCCCTTTCTTACATTAGTTATAAAATCTTTGTTTGCAATGCCAACTGGCTGGTTAAAATTGGCGTTCGCATCTATACTCCCCTGTTTAATATTATCGGTATTCACATAAAGGGTAACTACATGCATTTGGTTTTTACACGCCATAAAGCTTATGACTGCCATTAAAATCAAAATTCGATTAGTTGTTTTCATAATAATGTTCTTTTATGATAAATTAAATGAAAATATTCTGTGTATTCGTTTTCAATCAGGATGAGCTGTAATTTCATGGCTATGCCAAATGCAGTTTCAGTTGCTATAGCTGTATATTCCGGCAACCAAATACCAATACCTAATATAATGAAATTAAGTAACTTAGTAAAACTAGTCTGGATGAATAGCCCTGATTAGTGTCCGAAAACCGCATATTTTTTATCCGGTGAAAATCCATTTTTTATCTGTACAGTGAAATTCAGAATCATGAGTATTTATTCGAAACACTTAAATTTAGGAAAGGACTCATAGGGCTAATGGAATACTGAAATTGTAAACGGTGAGACAACCTACGTTGCCGGGTTACAACATTACCTCAAAAACACATATGAACTTTAAATAATTAGGTGGATATTTTTCATTATATTTAAAAGAGTCTAAATGGCCAATTCTAAGAGCTTATGCCTGGTTACGAAGTTGAAATCATCCTTA
This sequence comes from Maribacter sp., assembly GCA_049668005.1. Classification (GTDB taxonomy): domain Bacteria; phylum Bacteroidota; class Bacteroidia; order Flavobacteriales; family Flavobacteriaceae; genus Maribacter_A. The sequence goes on along the minus strand of JBATIW010000441.1, from coordinate 1,509 downwards.
GTAGACAATTGGCAGACTGCCTGTCTGTACCCGTTTTTATAGTAGATCCGGAGGGGACTTTGTTATTCTAGAATGAACCAGCGGAAATAATTTTGGTTAAAAGGTTCGAAGAGACTGGAAAAATGCCTGTTGGGACCATTGTTCGATTGAGATAGCTGTTGAATTAGCATCAAGAACGCATGCCAAGCGCTTGATATTGTTTCATCATGACCCGAACCACACAGACGCTCGAATAACCGAAATGTTCAAAAATTATAAGAAAACACATAACTATGATTTTCCAGTATCGCTAGCTGTGCAGGTAGATGAGATTGAAGTTTGATCCTTACATCTAAAAATACTTTCAAATTTTATTGGAAATATTTCTCTTCATACGATATGAACAGATTATGAAACATATACTTGTTATCCTATTGATTTTCTGCTTAAAAAATGAAATTTATGCACAAGCCAATATGGATTCACTTCTAGGTGTATGGAATAACAAAACACTTACAGATACTGGTAGATTAAATGCTTTGCATACCATCTTAACCGATGTTGTGTTTCTTTCAAACAATCCTGATTCTTCAATGACACTAGCAAACCTGATGTATGATACAGCCGTTGAAAACGATTTGAAGAAATACAAGGCAGCAGCACTTAATCATAAAGGCTGGAGCCTGAGTTGGAAATATGAAAACGATGAAGCCTTGACCGAATTTAAAGAAGGATTGAAACTGTCTTCGGAAATTGATGATAATCTGGGGTTGGCAAATGCATATCTTGGAATTGGAAGTATCTATATTGAAAAAGGCGATTATACCAAAAGCCAGGAATACCTTTCAAACGCATTAAGGCATGTTGAAAAATCTGGGGACAAAATGAAGAAAAGCCAGATACTACATTTTATTGGTTCTTCTTATTTTCAATCCGGGAATGAACCTGCAGCACTTGAAAATTGGGAACGTGGTTTTGCTATTGCACAAGAGGCAGACTATCAATATGAAATAGCCATGTCGCTTTTTAACCTTGGAAACATTCTGGCCATTCAAGGTAATTATCAAAAGGCGCTTGATAATTACACGCGTGCAGATGCGCTCTTTCTAGAAATGGGGGATACTCAGATATTGCCTACCATAATCAGCAATATGGGTGGTATTTATAAATTTATAGAGAATTATCCCAAGGCAATCGAATACCTACTTCGGTCCATAGAGTTGTCCAAAGAAAGTAATGACATGGCAGCTGTGGCTTGGAGCACTGCCGTCATTGCTGACATCTATATTGAATTGGAAGATTACGACAAGGCCTTAAGGTTTGCTGATGCTAGCTTCGACGTTTCAAAGAAATCGGGAAACTCACATGGTACACTTATGGCTTTAAGAGCATATGCCAGTATTAGCGCCCAAAAAAATGACTTTAAAAAAGCCAAGGAATATGCGAAGCAAAGTTTGAAAATCGCTGATGAGACAAATGATTTACTAATGAAGTCGTTTATTTACGATCTCTTAGGCAAACAAGTGTATC
>JBATIW010000440.1:0-1548 GCA_049668005.1 Maribacter sp. | reverse complement strand
TAACGGTCTCGGCTCGTATGTTTACAGCCAGTTATATATTATTTATAAATATAGTAGTTTCCTATTTATTAATAATAGCTAAAATAGAAGGGACAGAGAGGTCTCGGCTAGATACACTTGGTGATATCGTTTCATAGGTTTTCCGCCCTTCTATGATTTTCTTGGAATCTGAACAGTACCTAGGTCCTTATTACTGAGATCGAATCAAACGCGAGCAAAGATGACAAAGAGAATTATAGCTTAATAAAACCAGAGTTATGGATACTAGATTAAAACAGTGTTTGGGTATCGATGTTTCTAAATTGAATCTATCATTGTCCTTAGGTTTTCTGACCAATGGACTAAGTAAAGAATTCGAGGTCCATCCTGATATAAGCAATGATGTATCAGGGTTCAAGGTGTTGTTGAAGTGGTTGAGGAAATCGCTTGATCCTAGTGTAGGTTTTATTGTAGTGATGGAGGCTACTGGAGTTTACCATCAAGGAGTGGCCCATTATTTATATGAACATGGTTATGCCGTTTGTGTGATGCAGTCGGGTCGTGTAAAACGATATGCACAGAGTCTGGACCAACGTTCAAAGACCGATGCTTTGGATAGTAGGATGTTGAGCATGCTCGGACTGGAAAGGGGCCTTCGTCTTTGGCACCCGCCCAGTATAGAGCTTCAGCAATTAAAGGCATTAAGTCGCGAGCGTAGTTCATTGCTAAAGGACAGAACGGTGGAGACCAATCGGCAAGGGGCGATCGCATCGAGTGTTCATGGTAATGCCAAGACATCGAAAAGGCACAAGGCCAGGCTGAGGCTATTAAATATTCAAATAGGGTCTATAGAGGAAGAGATGCGGGATTTGATATCGAAAGATGAAGTATTGAAAAAGAAACTCGGTTTTTTAGAGAGTATTCCAGGTATTTCTTTCATATCCGCAGCTACGGTCGTTGGCGAGACATTAGGTTTTGAATCAATGACCACCGGCAAGCAACTTGCCAGTTATGCGGGCTATGATGTGGTATTAAGGGAGTCCGGCAGTTTTAAGGGAAAAACACGGATCAGTAAAAAAGGCAACAGTCATATACGGGCAGCTTTGCATATGCCATCGATGACCTGCGTACGTTGTAATCCAACATTGAAACAATTTTACGCAAGACTTAAGCCTAAAAAAGCGAAGCCCTTGGTGGCGCTTATAGCGGTCCAGAGAAAATTATTGATATTGATGTTCACTTTGTGGCGCAGCGAAGAAAAGTACGATGCCGAATTTGAAAAGAAAAAGCAGCAAGAGCAAATGACCCTTGCTGCGCAGGATAACAATTTGATAAATCAACTTGCTTCCTAAAATTTTAAAGAAAAAGCTTGTTTTTTGACACAGTACCTATGAGCAGCTGGTGGGTTGGCACGCTGGCGAATTGGATTTTTACGTCCAAGACCAAGTCAGTGCATAAAATTAAGGATTTATGCCTGCCACGCCAAAAGCATGGTCTAGGAAATCCCTTCCTGCACTTCGACCGGTTCAGTGAATACGGCAGGTAGGTGCCTGCAATGGATTATAGCAT
>JBATIW010000439.1:0-9245 GCA_049668005.1 Maribacter sp. | reverse complement strand
GAGTTGGGATTCCCTAATAGTGAAATAAGGTATACTACGAACGGAACAGCGGTTGAACCAAATAGTCAAATTTATAATGACCCAATTAAATTAAACCACACTGCAACCATAAAGGCCAAGGTCTTTCACCACGATTTTAAAAGCAGTGAGCAATCAACTTTACAAATAACCCAAATAGCGAATAACATTTCTGATGCCACAATTAAATTGGAACCACAAGCCAACGAAAATTATAAAGGATTGGGAGCTGCTGGATTAATTGATGGGCAAAAAGGGAGTTTGCAGTTCAGAAGTGGTAGAGAATGGATCGGTTTTCAAACTAGTCCGGTTACCATTACCATTGACCTCAAGAATAGTATAGATCTTTCATTGCTCAAAGTCAGTTGTTTGCAAAATCAAGGAGCATGGATTTTTGCACCGAAGAAAATCACTGTTTTTTCCGATTCAGAACAGGTCGGGGAAGTCACCATTGAAAACGCTTCCAATAACCAGGAAAACCAGTTAAAAATAATTCCGGTTCCCATTGAAAACGGAACCTATTCAAAACTCAAGATTATGGTATATTCCTTAAGTGAGATACCCCAATGGCACCAAGGTAAAGGAACTTTGCCCTGGCTATTTTTAGATGAAATACTCGTTGAATAAATGATTGTACAAAGTATACAGATCGGACATTTACATCCGCTAGTGGTTCATTTACCCATAGGCATACTCTTAATTGGTTTCATATTGGAGATTATTTACCGTAAGAAGCCCTCTGAGATCGCTAAGGATATGATCCTAATGGTTTTACTCATTGGTGCTGTTTCTGCGGTTCTTTCATTAGCAACGGGCTGGCTATTAGGTGAAGATGGTGGCTATGATGAGACTTTGCTATTTCGGCATAGGTGGTTGGCTGTCGCTTTTACTGTTTTCACTATTGCACTCTACTTTCTTAAGAAATCGAAGGCCCCATTCGCCGAAAAACTATACATTCCAATCTACATCATTGTTCTGATTATTATTGGTATTACAGGACATTATGGGGGAAGCATGACACATGGTGAAGATTATTTATTCACTGATAATTCCGTTAAAAAAGTTGTTATTGAAGATGTGGAAAAGGCTAGGGTTTATGACGATATAATTCAACCAATATTCAATGCTAAATGTGTGGGCTGCCATAATCCTTCAAAAATCAAAGGAGGATTGTTAATGGATACCAAAGAGAATTTATTAGCAGGTGGTGATTCAGGAAGTATTCTGGATTCGGTCTCATTGAACGAGGCATCACTATTTTTACAAAACTTGCATTTACCATTGGAAGATGAAGATCATATGCCTCCAAAAGGAAAAGTACAACCCACTGCTGAGGAATTGGCCCTTATGAATTGGTGGATGGAACACAACAATTGTTTTGATTGCATAGCCGGCACCTTGGATAAATCGGATAAGATCAATAAAATATTGGAAGATTTGGAGGAAGATACATCCCTAAGAGCTTTAATTGCCAAAAATCTGAACCAAGTGCCTCAAGATTGGCTTTCCAATTTGAATAATTCCAATATTTCGGCTTCAAAACTAGCTGTAAATAGCCCTTTGGTATTAGCTAGTCTTTATGGCCGAAAGGACCTCTCCCAACAAGATTTTAAAGTCTTGGCAAAATACGCCGCGAATATTGTTGAATTGAATTTGGGAAATACCAATTTCAATGACACCCTTTCAAAGTCCTTGATGTCATTCAAGAATCTTACCAAACTACAATTACAGAATACCCCAATTACCGATAATACCGTTGAAAAGCTTAAAGGCCTAGAAAAATTGGAATCCTTGAATTTATATGGTGACAGTATAAGTAACGCTTCATTGAATGCACTTGTTGATTTGCCAAATCTTAAAAACATTTACCTATGGCGAACGAATATTACGCAGAATGCGTTAACTCAATATGCGATGAACGCTCCCAATGTACGAGTGCAGGGTCAAATTGATAGTGAAATCTTTAAGGCAACAAAGTTGGAACCGCCGACTATAGTTGCTGAAACTGACTTTTTTAAAGATACGTTGCGGATAGCAATGGACTATGTATTTGACGATGCGGATATTTATTATACACTGGATGGTTCTTTACCAGATTCAACTTCATTAAAATACGCTAAGCCCATTACCATCGACCAATCAACGGAAGTGAAGGCAAGGACCTATGCACCAGGATGGGATTTAAGTGAGATTACCGCTGCCAACTTTAAAAAAATTGCCTTTGACCTTAACACAGTGACCTTAAATAAAAAACCCAATGATCGATATAAAGGTCATGGCGCAAATACCCTTTTTGATCAAAAAAGGGGAAGCATTAATTTTGTGGATGGCAATTGGATCGGTTATGAGGGCAGCCATTTTACGGCAACGGTTCAACTTGAAAAGGAAGAATTAATATCATCCGTATCAGTCGGTGCTTTATCATCACCAGAAAAATGGATTTTTTATCCCACGGGCTTCAATATTTGGGTCTCCAAAAACGGTACGGATTTCAAATTGGTCAAATCACAAAAAGTAGGTACAGAGAAAATAAATACACTAACGCGGTTCCGTTTTTTTGATTTGGATATCCCCCCTTCAAGGGTCAAATATGTGAAAGTACAAGTCAAAAGCCAACTCAAAAACCCATCATGGCATCCCAATCCCGGGGGCAATAGCTGGTTGTTTGTAGATGAGATTGTGCTTAACTAAGGCGGAATAAAAACTGCATACAACAATGGTAGCCGTTGCGCAAGCCTTGATCTTTAAAATATGGAATACATATAAGCCCTTTTAATATTAATTACCAACTTTGTGAAATTCTGCGCCTACTTAGTGCGCTCTGTGGTTTTAAAAAAACAGAAAACAATTTAAAAATGAATAAAAACCTACTCTGGCAACCTTCCGAGTCAACAAAGACAGGCTCGAAAATGTACGAATTTCTAAAACTTATTGCTCAGAAATATAAGCTTCCCGATCGTGAGTATGCAACCCTGCATCAGTGGAGCGTTGAAAATATCGGCGATTTCTGGTCAGAAATATGGGACTTTTGCGGTATCAAGTCATCGAAAAAAGCGGATACTATAATTGACGATATTCACAAAATGCCGGGTGCCAAATGGTTTGAAGGAGCCAGGTTAAATTTTGCCGAAAACCTGCTGAACCGAAAAGACGATCAAACTGCCCTGATCTTTAAAGGAGAAACTTCTGTTCATCGGGAACTCACATATGCCGAATTGTACGAACAGGTTCGCCGGGTGGCAGCAGCCATGAAAAATATGGGTGTTGTAAAAGGTGACCGCATTGCTGCATTTATGCCTAATATGCCCGAAACAATTATCGGAATGCTTGCTGCTTCGTCCATCGGTGCCATCTGGTCTTCCACCTCTCCCGATTTTGGATCAAAAGGAGTATTAGATCGTTTTTCCCAAATAAAACCCAAACTCATTTTCGCTGCGGACGGCTATTACTACAAAAGTAAAGTTTTCGATTCGCAGCAAAAGTTGTCCGATATCCTTCAAGACCTGCCTTCGGTGGAGAAGACCATTCTCGTAGATTATACGGGCAACGCAGTCGTAAATAAGGTTCCGAATGCCATCTTGTTTGACGATTTTGCCGCTTTGACAGAAGAGCCTCTTTTATTTGAACAGTTGCCTTTTGATCATCCACTCTATATCATGTACTCATCGGGTACAACGGGTTTGCCAAAAAGCATTGTGCACTCAGCCGGAGGTACACTCATTCAACATTTAAAAGAGCTGACCCTTCACAACGACATCCAAAGTAACCAAACTGTATTTTATTTTACCACCTGTGGCTGGATGATGTGGAACTGGTTTGTCAGTTCGCTGGCAATTGGGGCTACGCTTGTGTTATACGATGGTAACCCGTTTTATCCCGGACCTGATGCTTTGTTAAAAATGGCTGATGAACTGGATATTGCCTTTTTTGGAACCAGTGCTAAATACATTGCCTCGCTTGAACAAGCAGGGGTCAAACCCCGTGAGATCTCCGATTTCACAAAATTGAAAGTTATAGCCTCTACAGGGTCGCCCCTTTCGAAAGAAAGCTTTGAATATGTTTACCGCGATTGGAAAGCAGATGTTCAATTAGCCTCCATTGCCGGTGGTACAGATATTATTTCCTGTTTTGTTTTAGGTAGCCCTATCCTAGCTGTTTACAAAGAAGAAATACAATGTAAAGGCCTGGGCATGAATGTCGATTGCTTTGATGCTACCGGAAATTCGATGGTTGGCGGACAAGGCGAACTGGTTTGTAAATCGCCTTTCCCTTCCATGCCTATTTACTTCTTTAATGATGAGGATGACAAAAAATACCAGGGTGCCTATTTTGAGGAATATCCCGGCATCTGGCATCATGGTGATTTCATCGAAATAACCGAACATGGCGGAATTATTATGCATGGCCGGTCGGATGCCACCTTGAATCCTCAGGGAGTGCGCATTGGCACTGCTGAAATCTACAACGTTGTTGAAAACATGGATGAAATTGCCGATGCTGTAGTTGTAGGTAAAAAAGTTGATGGTGATGAGCAGGTGGTGCTTTTTGTAAAACTAAACGAAGGTGTTGATTTAGATGAAGCCCTCACCAAAAAAATAAATACAACTATTAAGAAAAGCTGCAGCCCGCGGCATGTTCCGGCAATACTAAAAGCGGTACCCGATATTCCATATACCCTTAATGGTAAAAAGGTGGAAATTGCCGTAAAAAAGATTATTCACGGACAGGAGGTAAAAAACAAGGCAGCTTTAGCAAATCCTGATTGTCTGGATTTTTTTGTGGGGCTATTGGATTAATTAAAGATGTAGTGCGTTTAGCTGCCTTTGACATAGTAACCTTAAATCCTTAACTTTAGACAGTGGCCTCTCAGCTGCAAAGGCACAAAAATTACCCATTATGATCCATTAATGCAAAATCTAAACGCTATTTTGGGGTTGATCCAAAATGAATTGGAATAACGAAAGGCTAAGCCCATATAAAAATTAAATACACCATGAACAAATTAGTGAAGTTGTCAAGATTCATTTATTTTTTCTTACTAGTTGGCGCTATAGGTATTACAAGCTGTAATAAAGATGAACCTATCACTATTTCAGAAGTAAAAGATAAAAACCTGGTTTTTGAATCTTTTGTTTTTGAAACGAAAAACAATCCTCATTTAAGTGAGGATATTGTTTTTAATGTTACAGATAATACCATAAGCGGAGAACTTAAAAACTATTTTTTTAATTCAATCCCTACTTTCTCCACAAACGCAGCAACTGTAGAAATAAATAATGAAAAGCAAGCAAGTGCGGGCACTCCTGTTGATTTTAGAAAAGCAATCACCTATACTTTGAAATCTTCGTCAGGTACTTTTAACGAGTACACTGTCGATATTTCGTGGGATGATGCATTAGCGCATATTTATATTGACACCGAAGGAGGTGCTCCTATTATTTCTAAAGATGAATATTTATATACCAAGTTGACCATTGATGGACAATCTAAATATGATGATCGGGTTTTCGAATTCAGTGATCTTGCTAGAATAAAAGGTAGAGGGAACTCTACTTGGACTTGGCCAAAGAAGCCTTATAAAATAAAATTGGATAGTAAAGAGTCTCTTTTTGGATTATTAGCTGAAAAAGATTGGGTATTATTAGCCGATTATCAAGACGGTACGCATTTATTACATGCTGTAGCTTTTAAAATAGGGCGATTATTAGAAATGCCATTTACCAATACAATTATACCTGTAGAAGTAACCTTAAATGGTGATTATCTTGGGTTATATGGTTTGACAGAGCAAATAGAAGTAAAAACGAATAGGGTAAATGTAGGTAATGATGATGGGCTGTTATTAGAATTAGACCAATATTATGATGAAGAATGGCAGTTCAAATCGGCCGCTTACAATTTGCCAGTCATGGTAAAAGATCCAGGATTGGATACAGCCGCTGAATTGGCTTTAATTCAAAGTGATTTTGAGATCTTTGAAGCGTTGGTAGCTAGTGATGATTTCCCTAATAATAATTATCTTGATTATATAGATGATGTTTCGATTGCCAACTATTTAATTGTCTTTATGCTAACTGCTAATGAGGAAATTAATCATCCAAAAAGCACCTATATGCATAAATCAGCTACAGGAAAATATACAATGGGTCCTATTTGGGATTTTGATTGGGCGTATGGGTTTGAAGGTACAGGTCGGCATTTTAGTAATTCTGATAAACCTTTATTCTGGTTACCTCCAGTCATAGGTACTAATTTCTTTTCAAGACTAATGTCCGACCCTAAAATTGAATTATTGATTAAAGACCAATGGGAAGATTTTAAAGTCTATCACCTTTCAGCGTTGATAGATTATATTGATGAATATGCTTTTATTATTGAAGGAGCAAAAACTAGAAACTTAGTTATATGGAATACAAATTTAGAAACAAATGTGTAGGTTATGAAAGAATGGATTGAGAATAGAGTTTCGTATATGGATACTTTTATTAATAGCTATTAAAGTTTTTTAAAGCGACTTACTATCTTTCCAAAGAATTTAGCATTGAAACTTTGATTCGCCATTATTTTTTTGGATTTAGCAGAAATTGAAAACATTGGGAATGTTATTAGAGTTCTCCATTTTACAGAAATTAAAATGCAAGGGAAAGTTCAAAACTGTTTTGATTTTGCGTCATGTACCCAAGAAATACTGGAAGAAAGTAAGAGCAATAATTGAAAAAGAAAAATCTGAAAAAAGGATATCGGATTATGAATATTATGTAATTGATAATCATTTAAAAGGCAGACCGCCACTTACAAAAAGGCCATCTGATTTTGCAAACTAATAAAACGTGTTACAACACTGGCTATAAACCATAGCTATTGTTGTGACTTAGCCTAAAGCGAACCACATGTGATATTCGGAACCAACAGCAAAGACAACTTACTTTCTACCAGTATGCCCATCCAAAAATTATTGCATCGGAAAATCCAACTCCATTGTGAGTACCTGGATTATTTTCAGCTGCAGTATAGAGTAGGGCTATTTCCCAACCTCTAACGCTTGAAAAAATGCCTTGACTTTTGCTTGGACTATAATGGCCTATTCGTCGAAATCTGCTATTGCCCGCTTCATCATAATGAAAGGGACCGTTATTGGCTTCTACCCACAACAATCCATTTTCAAGTTGGTAGAACCCTTCTCCATATCCTGCATAATCAGGAAAACAAAAGACAGGAAAATACATGGAATGTACAGGTTTTGAATACAAAAATCCATCCGCAACCGTCACTCCGGTAGCTCCGATGTAATTCGCTAAATTTTCACAACCATCAGCCCCAGTTGGTCCATTTTCATCAAAGCAAGGAATCGGAGATTCGCAAAATTCACCAACAAATGGGGTTATTTGTAAGTTGTAGCCCAGTTTCATCAATATGGGGTGCCATCTTCCGCGTTTCCCGTGAGCACTTTTGTTCACCTCGCTGTTAAGATAATCTTTGCCAGGACCTGCTTCAAATAAGGCCAATTCTTCGTTGCTCATCATAGATTTAATGTCAGCCGGAATTTCAGGTACGGTAAATTGTTCTTGAGACTCTTGGGACACTACCTCAGGCTCGATGCTTTCGTTCTCGCAGGATATGAAAAACATTCCCATAAGAAGAAACAAGTAAGAAATCTTGATTCGTTTCATAATATTATTCTTTAGGATTGAAATCTTTGTTTGATGGGCAAGTTAAAAGCCGAATCGCACTAATAAAATGATCCAGATCAGTTTATGAAAAGTTATTTTCCTCTTTGGCAACTATACTTGATACGCCCAATGACCCTAGTGTCTGTCTTGGTTACCATCTTTTATTCGCTTTTCTGGTTAAATATTTTGGTTTAAATGGCCAGGTCAATCTAGGCAAATACATGATCAAGGACCTGAACTTATCTGTTTAAGCTGCTAATTTCGGAATCCCAATCGCATTCACTTATATTTGCAACAAATTCGTGGGATGGAATATATACTTCAACCTTGGCCATGGTATGTTTCAGGGCCATTGATCACCTTTATCATGCTTCTGCTATTTTATTTTGGAAAAACGTTCGGAATGTCTTCCAATCTCAGAACACTTTGCAGTATGGGTGGTGCTGGTAAATATGCCGATTTTTTTAGATTCGACTGGAAAGCCCAGCGTTGGAATCTCGTCGTCGTCGTCGGAGCTATTATTGGTGGTTTTATCTCCATCCAATTTTTATCAGATGGCTCAACCATAGCTTTATCGTCCAATACAATTGGTGATTTAAATGCCATGGGCTTTGAAAATGTTGGAGCATCTTTGTTGCCATCAGAAATATTCAGCTGGGATTCCATTGTAACTTTTAAAGGGTTGGCGATATTGATCATTGCCGGTTTTTTGGTAGGCTTCGGCACGCGATATGCCGGCGGATGTACCTCAGGCCATGCCATTTCCGGATTGAGCAATCTACAAAAACCTTCGTTGGTTGCAGTTATTGGATTCTTTATTGGCGGATTGATCATGACCCATTTTATTCTTCCCCTAATCTTTACCGTATGAAGCTATTAAAATATCTATTTGTCGGTATGTTCTTCGGAATAATCTTGGTGAAATCGGAGGCCGTTTCTTGGTACCGCATTTTTGAAATGTTCAAATTTCAATCGTTTCATATGTATGGTATTATTGGTTCATCGGTTCTTCTAGGAGCGGTTTCTGTTAGATTGATCAAACTATTGGGAATAAAAAGTATCGAAGGGGAAAAAATAAAAATCATACCAAAAGACAAAGGTTTTTTGCGCTATCTTTTGGGCGGTTCCATTTTCGGATTGGGATGGGCCCTGGCAGGTGCTTGTCCAGGACCTATGTATATTCTTGTGGGCACAGGGGTTTTTAGTATGCTGATCGTTATTGTAGCAGCACTCCTTGGCACCTTTGTCTATGGACTGATCAAAAACAAAATACCGCATTAACATTTTTAACCCATTATTATTTTTACGAAATGTTCTTTTCCTTTTTCAAGGATCGGAATGCTATTCGTTTTTAATTCATGACCGTTGACAACTACACTTTTCACTCCTTTACTAACATGATTGGGGTTTTCTACCTCGATATTATAAAAGGCACCCCTAAATTCCCGTTTCATTTTAAAACCATCCCATTTTGAAGATTGATTTAACCAAAATAAACTAGCGAACATTCACGCATAAAAGTATAAGCCACACCTTAAATTGGCACAACATATATAT
>JBATIW010000438.1:0-1553 GCA_049668005.1 Maribacter sp. | reverse complement strand
TTACATATGAAACAAAATATAGCCAACGTTACCCTTGTCGTTAAGGATTATGATGTGGCCATTCAATTTTATACCCAAAAGCTGGGGTTCGAAGTATTACAAGATGTACAATTAGACACAGAAAAGAGATGGGTATTGGTTGCTCCACCCCATGCAAAAGGCATAGCACTGCTCTTAGCCAAAGCCTTTAATGACCCACAAGCAAAAAGTATTGGTAACCAGACTGGGGGTCGGGTATCTTTTTTTCTATATACCAATGATTTCTGTAGAGACTATAATAATATGTCTACAATGGGTGTTGTCTTTAAGGAAAAATCTCGCAAAGAAGACTATGGTACTGTAGCGGTATTTGAAGATCTTTATGGTAATCTATGGGATTTATTGGAACCAAAGGAGTAGTTACTCTTCCTTTATCTCGGTAATTTCCTCTTCGTAATAATTAATTATACGAGTAATATAAGCGTTTTCAGGGGTTATGATTTCCTTTATCCAGTTGCCCTCTTCACCATTATCAAATTGGTAAATGAATTCCTTAACATCAGTTACTTTGCCTGATTTTGATATTGATTTTATCAACATATCCCTATCATTGTATTCATAGAAAATGACCTGTTCGGGGGTAAACTGCTTCTTTTTTAGGTCTTGTATGAACTTGGTTTTGGAAATCAGTTTTCCTTCGCTATCAAAAATTTCCTCCAAGGCAGTGTGTGGTTCTCCTTCTAGGAATTTTTTGGTCAATACAATGCGTTGGTCTGATTTGTTTTTAGCTATTCTCGTTGAGTTTCGAACCGATTTCAAAATTGTCCCATTCAAGGAATTGGTTTGCGTTTGCTCGCCTTTATAGTCGGTATATTCAATCAAGGTCTCATCATTGCCATCATTATTTGTCCTTATGATTTTAACGAGAATTCCATCGGCATTGTACAAGTATTCATAACGATCTAAGAACTCTTTGTCATAGGTTATGATTTTTTCTGTGACCTTTCGCACGGGAATGGTATCGATTACATAAAAATTGGCATACGAAGTACTACTATCAAAAATGTTGTTCCTATAATTCTCAAAACGCTTTTCAACAAGCTCACCCTGTTTAAATTTGTAATAGGTAACATCATAATCCTCTTCATTATAGCGAGTTACAGATTTCGTCAACATTCCTTCCTCATTAAAGTCATACTCCTCTTTCCCGTATTTGGTACTCACCAAGCAAGATTTCACAGGACCTTTTAAATCAAAATCCTCGATTGTGAATATTTTGATTTCTTGGGATTGGACTAACGGGAATATTCCGAAAATGGCCGAAACCAACAATGAACGTAATAATATACTTGTGTAAATTTTATGCATATATCAAAAGTACTTTATAAATCAACAACAGTAAAACAAATTCCGTACCGCAATATTGTAAGACATAGTGGAATTTCGTTGAAACGATTTCATTGTAAAAGAGATCTGTCTTGTATCTTTACGAATCAAAGCGAGAAAATCAAAAAAAACGTATTCCATGTTCACTAAAATCATACCTCTTTTTGCCCTTCTTATCTTCCTTGGCT
>JBATIW010000437.1:0-4343 GCA_049668005.1 Maribacter sp. | reverse complement strand
TTTGTCTTCTGCGTTTTTCATTTCTATTTTTTTAATGGCCAATGGAGTGAATGCCATTTTCGGCGGTTTTGAGAATTCATATCATATTGATCTTACCCGTAACTTCTTGCGACAATACGCATATGCTTTAATGGTAGGACTGATACTGTCCATATTGCTCATTTTTGGTGCTGCTGCTTATGTGTATTTTGAATTCTATATAGTCGACTATTTAAGTGAATGGGCTGCAAAGACCAGGGGCTATGATCTTACAGATAATGATATTGTAGGGGCTCAGATAGGTAAAATCCTCTTTTTTGTCATTCTTTCCTATTTTACGACGGCTATATTATACTATTTTGGAACAGCTGAAGGCAAGCAAGCGAAATTCTTTTCAGTTGGGGCGCTAATGACTACTATCCTATTTTTATTGACTTCCTATCTCTTTGGCGTATATGTTGAGAAGTTTGCACGATATAACGAATTGTATGGGGCTTTGGGAGGATTATTGATTTTAATGGTGTTCATTTGGTTAAATTCCAATATATTGCTGTTAGGGTTTGAGCTTAACGCCTCGCTTAACTCATTACGGAAAAACATAAATAGGGATGATGATGAAGCGTAGATTTTTTTTATTGGGAATGCTTGTAATGTTTTCATTTGCAGTACATTCACAAAGTATATTTGGTAAATGGAAGACCATTGACGACCGAACAGGCAAACCCAAAGCTATTATTGATATCTACAAGAAAAATGGATTAATGTATGGCCATGTGGTTCAGATTTTAGAAGAGGGAAGGGAAAAGGCATTATGTATAAAATGTGATGACGAACGAAAGGATAAACCTATAGTGGGAATGACTATTATCGACGCAGCAAAAGAGCATGATGGCGGTAAATGGAAGGGTAAAACCTTGTTTGATCCTGAACAAGCCATGACTTTTCGATGTAAAATCTGGTTGAATCCCAAAAATTCCGATGAATTAAAGGTTCGTGGGTATTTGGCATTTATTTATAGAACGCAAACTTGGTTGCGCGTTGAAGGCTAGAAGGCAATGATTGTATGCAACACTTCATCAATGTAATATTACCAATTCCTCTTGAAAAGCTTTTTACATACAGTGTTTCCTTAGCTGAATTTGAATATTTACAGATAGGGATGCGGGTTGCTGTTCCTTTTGGTAAGTCCAAAATTTATACGGCTTTGGTTTACGAAATCCATTCGACACCACCAGAGGTATATGAAGCTAAGGAAATCCATAAAATACTGGATGAACAGCCCATTGTAAACCAATTGCAACTGCAACATTGGAGATGGATAGCGGATTATTATATGTGCTCCATTGGTGAAGTGTTCAGGAGTGCCTTACCAAATGCTTTCTTATTGGAAAGTGAAACCTTAATATTAAGGAATGAGCGGGGAGTGGTCGCTGAAAAAGAGCTGAAAGATGATGAGTTTTTGGTTTATGAGGCACTCCAGCATCAATCTATGCTCAAAGTACATGAAGTAAGCGCTATCGTTGATCGGAAAAATGTACTCCCCATATTAAATCGATTATTGGCTAAAAATGTCATCCTTTTAAAAGATGAAATCTACGAGCAATATAAACCCAAATTAGTTCGATACGTAAAACTTGGGACCGCTTTCAAATCCGAAGAGAAATTGGAGGCCTTGCTCGAATCCTTGACAAGAGCGCCTAAACAGAGCCAAGTCGTACTCACCTTATTTCAGTTGCAGGCCAGTGATAAGAAACCGATAAAATCAACCACTTTGGAAAGTGCCAGTGGCAGCTCAAAAGCGGTGATCAAAGCCTTGATAGATAAAGGGATTTTGGAAGAATACCGTATTCAAATCGATAGGATAAATTATGAGGGTACCTCCGAGAATTTTGATTTAAAAGCGCTAAATATACAGCAACAAAAAGCTTTAGATAACATACATCAAAGTTTTGAAAATAATAAGGTTACATTGCTGCATGGTGTTACTTCCTCAGGGAAGACGGAGGTATACGTAAAATTGCTTGAGGAGTGTTTGAACATCGGAAGACAAGCCTTGTATTTACTGCCGGAAATTGCCTTGACTACCCAGTTGATTTCACGATTGCAAGACTATTTTGGAGAGAAGGTTTCCGTGTATCACTCCAAATATAGTGTGCATGAAAGGGTAGAGGTTTGGAACAATGTTTTGGGCAGAAAGCCCAAAGCCCAAATTGTAATTGGAGCACGTTCGGCATTGTTCTTACCGTATTCCAATTTAGGATTGATTATCGTTGATGAAGAGCATGAGGGCTCTTTTAAGCAATTTGACCCAGCACCAAGGTATCACGCCAGGGATGCGGCAATTGTGCTCTCTAACTTGCATCAAGCTAACATTCTATTGGGCTCTGCTACGCCAAGTATTGAAAGTTACCATAATTCCAAAACTGGAAAATACGGTTATGCAAGTATTGAAAACCGTTTTGGTGATGTTTTAATGCCTGATATTGAGTTGGTGGATTTAAAGGAACAGACTCGAAAAAGGCGAATGAAGGGTCATTTTTCAGAGCGGTTGTTGGATGAAATTACAGAAACATTGGGCAATGGGGAGCAGGTTATTCTTTTTCAAAACCGTAGGGGCTTTGCGCCCATAGTTGAATGTACCACTTGTGGTCATTCCCCACAATGTCCGAATTGCGATGTTAGTTTAACCTATCACCAGTTTAAAAAACAATTGCGTTGTCATTATTGTGGACATCATATAGCATTACCGGAAAGTTGTGAGGCCTGCGGCAGTCAAACCTTGGATACCAAGGGTTTTGGCACTGAACAAGTAGAGCAGGAACTAAAAACCCTATTCCCTGAGGCAAATGTGGGTCGCATGGATTTGGATACTACGCGCGGTAAGTATGGTTACGAGAAAATTATTACAGCTTTTGAACAACAGGAACTGGATGTTCTAGTTGGTACACAAATGCTAACCAAAGGTTTGGATTTTAGAAACGTGAATTTGGTGGGAATCATGAACGCCGATTCTTTGTTGAATTTCCCAGACTACCGGGCACATGAGCGCAGTTTTCAACTATTTACGCAAGTGGCTGGTAGGGCAGGGCGCACTAAAAAAAGGGGAAAAGTCATAATTCAAAGCTATAATCCCTATCATCAGATTTTAAAACAGGTTTCGACCAATGATTATGAAGACATGTTCAAAGAACAGTTATATGAAAGGGAGCAGTTTTTATACCCGCCGGTTAACAGGATAATTAAAATAATATTTAAACATAAAAACTACAATACCTTGAACCTAGCAACCGATTGGTTTGCAAAATCCTTGAGAAATGTATTTAGGAACGGGATATTGGGACCAGAATATCCTCCGGTGGCACGAATTCGAAATCAATACTTGAAAAACGTGATTATTAAGATTCCGATAGGTCAGTCTCTGGGTAAAACAAAAAATAGCATTAAAAGAATCGAAAATTCTTTTAATGCTATTTCGCAGTTCAGAAGTGTAAGGGTAATCTACAATGTAGACCACATTTAGAAATTATCCCTTAAAATGGAAATTAAACATTACTTAGCGCTTCGGCCAGTTCTGTCTTTTTATTTCTACTTAAAGGTATAGACCTTCCACTAACTTCTACATTTTTACTATTGAATTTTTCAACTTTTTCCAGGTTCACAATGTAGGATTTGTGAATTCTGAGGAATTTATCTTCCGGTAATTGTTTTTCGAAAGATTTCATTGTTGATAAAATTACAATATTGGCTTCATCGGTAACTAATTTAATATAGTCACCAAGCGCCTCTATCCATTTAATATCATTTAAGATAACTTTTCTTTTCTTAAGGTTACTTTTGACGAAGATATGTTCCTCATCCTCGTTCACCCTATGAATTTGCTCAAACTTGGCTACTGCTCTTTTAACAGATGCATCAAAACGAGCCATGGTAATTGGCTTGTGTAAATAGTCTGTTACGTCGTAGTCAAAAGCTTTTAGTGCATAATCCGGTTTACCGGTAATCAAGATTACCTGTGGGCTGTTTTCAAGCGACTCGAGTAGGTCGAATCCGCTGATGATTGGCATCTCAACATCCAAAAAGATCAAATCGATCTCATGGTTCTTAATGCCGTTCTTTGCTTCGATTGCGTTGCTGTATTCGGCCACCATCGCTAAGTTCGGATGATTGTTCACCAATTTGGCAACTGCCATACGTTGCATCGATGAATCGTCTACAATAATACTTCTTAATTTCATAAATGGGTTGATTTGTGGGGTTAAATCATCGACAAATTACCGAAAAAACACGCTGAACTGCAATAAAAGTTGTAAACAATGTATGAAATCCTGTGTAATTTGCAATGACATAAGTTTAAGATTTGGTTA
>JBATIW010000436.1:0-6959 GCA_049668005.1 Maribacter sp. | reverse complement strand
ATTGTACACCTTCCATATTATTCTTGTGACTTCAAGTATCGTTTAATTATTATTGCTAAGCCCAATAGCTTGGCCGATTAGTGTTGCTGAGGTGCAGTCATTCATTTTCACATTTACAAATTCCCCTAAGCTGTAATTCTCCTTTGGGAAAACCGCTACAACATTTTGGGAGTTTCGTCCTTTCCACATGGTTTCATCTTTTTTTGAAGTTCCCTCAATCAATATTTCCTGAACCATGCCCAAGTGCTGTTCAGTTTTAAATTGGCAGTGATCACGTTGTAAGGCTATAATTTCTGAAAGCCTTCGCTGTTTGATTTCCTCAGGAATATCATCTACCATTTTTCTTGCTGCCATGGTACCCGGACGTTCAGAATATGAAAACATATATCCGTAATCATATTTTACATAATCCAAAACAGTTAAAGTATCTTGATGGTCCTCCTCTGTTTCAGTCGGAAATCCGGAAATCATATCATGGGAAATTGCACAATCGGGAATGATTTTTTTGATATTATCTATGAGTTCAAAATATTCCTCAATGGTGTGTAGACGGTTCATCGCTTTCAATACACGATTGCTTCCACTCTGCACGGGTAAATGTATATGGTTACAGATATTTTCATGTTTTGCCATGGTCCTTATTACATCCAAACTCATATCCTGTGGGTTCGATGTTGAAAATCGAATTCGCATTTTAGGTTGCGCTTTCGCCACCATATCCAACAAATTTGAGAAATCGACGGCGGTGGCAATTTGCATTTCCGAGGCCTTATCAAAATCTTTTTTCAAGCCCCCACCATACCAAAGGTAACTATCAACGTTTTGTCCGAGCAATGTAATTTCCTTATAACCTTTATTCCATAGGTCATTGACTTCAACAAGAATAGATTGTGGGTCACGACTTCGTTCCCTGCCCCGCGTAAAAGGCACCACACAAAATGTACACATATTATCACAACCTCTTGTAATAGAAACCAAGGCACTGACCCCATTGGTATTTAAACGTACAGGAGAAATGTCGCCATAAGTTTCATCTTTTGAAAGCACTACATTGACCGCGTCTCTACCCGCATCAATTTCTTGAATAAGATTGGGTAGGTCTTTGTAGGCATCCGGACCAACGACCATGTCCACAATTTTTTCCTCTTCGAGCAACTTGCTTTTAAGGCGTTCGGCCATACATCCGAGCACGCCCACTTTCATATGGGGTCTTTTCTTCTTTATGGCATTGTATTTTTCCAAGCGCTTACGAACAGTCAGTTCTGCTTTTTCGCGAATTGAGCAAGTGTTCACTAAAACCAAATCAGCATCTTCCAATACCTGGGTTGTATCGAACCCCTCATTGGCCAAAATCGAAGCCACAATTTCGCTATCCGCAAAATTCATGGCGCACCCAAAACTCTCAATATAAAGGTTGCGGGTATTCTTTTTGTTTTTTCCTAGGGAAAGGGTTTCGCCCTGAATCGATTCGTCAATGATTTTCTCCATATAATAATCCTTTCTTGGGAAATGGTCAGCAAAGATAATGCTTAATACAATTTAATGACAATATGACAGTATATTTTAGTAGTAATTTAGGGTTTATAGGGTTATTTTAGACTTATATATAACCAATAAGACTATGAATTTCACCGAGATAGGCAGTAAAATAACGGAGAGTGAACCCTTGGATTTTGGGTCGATTTTCAGTAAATCAATTGAATTGTTCAAAAAAGTATGGCTGCAAGGTTTTATAATTGTTCTATTGACTTTTGTGATGCTAATCCCTTTTTATATTCTTATGTATATCCCATTGCTTATTGTCGGGGTAACAGATCCTGAAATGTTAAGGAGTGAAGGGATTCCGCCTGAAGTTATACTACCTATGGCGATTATAATGCCAATCTTTTTATTGGGAACTATGGTAGTAGGTTTAATGCTCAATGCCGCATTCTTGAGAATATGTAAAATAAAGGATTTGAACCTATCAGAAACGGACAATTACTTTCACTACTTTAAAAAGAAGTACGTTTCAATAGCAATAATATTGTCATTATTATCCCTAGGATTGATGCTCTTGGGAATGTTGGCTTGTGGCATAGGGGTTTTTTATATGATCGTCCCCATTTCGTTATTCCCTGCTTTTTTTGCTTTTGATGAAGAATTATCGGCCATGGAAATTCTAAAGTCAAGCTTTTCGCTGGGAAATAAAAATTGGCTGGTGATTTTTGGTCTGATTATCGTGATGGGTATAGTAGCGGAACTTGGTGTTTTGCTATGCTTTGTTGGTATATTGCTTACGGCAATGTTGGCAAAAATACCGGTCTACTTTATGTATAAGGACTCCATTGGTTTTCATCCTGAAGATTGACATACTTCGATCGGTTTTTGACTTTTTGACGCAACGCTAAAGATGTGATTGCATCTTTAGCGTACAACCCCATTAAAAAAAAATTATGAAAAGGAATGTATTACTGCTCTTATTTGTTGCATCGTTAAGTATTGTGTCCTGTGAAAAAAACGCTGATGGAAAGTATGCCGATTATTTAGTGGCAAGGCCCTTGACTATTAGTAAGGCCGAGTTTAAGAATAGTGTAGCTATTATTTCCCCTTTACCCATTAAGGAATCAGGGAAGATCTATGCCTATCAAGATTATATCTTTGTAAATGACAAGTATAGAGGTGTTCATGTTATTGATAATAGTAACCCAAGTGCACCCAAGAAAATCTCATTTATCAAAATTGCTGGAAATGTGGATATTTCAATAAAGGATGATTATCTGTACGCGGATAGTATTATGGATTTGATGGTGCTCGATATTTCAGACATAAACAATATCCAAATTGTAAAACGGTTGGATAATGTATTACGCAATAATATTGTCTGGCCGGCAAATGCCGATTTTTATGAGCATGACGGTGTTGATTATGAAAATGATATATTGTTAGGGTGGGAAACAGTCACAGAACGAAGACTTATTTCAGAATATGAAGAACGGTTCATGCGTGATGGAGAAATATTTGCCCTTGCTGAAGCTGCGAATGATGCGTCAGTAGGACAAGGCGGATCTTTGGCCCGTTTCAAAATTGTTGGAGATTTTCTCTATGCTGTCGATAGCCACAATATAAATATCTTCAACATTCAGGATTTGGAAAATCCGCAAGACTTGGATGATGTTTACGCAGGTTTTGATATAGAGACTATTTTCAATAGAGGACAGCATTTGTTTTTAGGAAGTATGCGTGGAATGTATATTTATGATATTTCCTCTCCTGCAACCCCAACATTTATTTCTGAATTTCAACATGGTACCGCCTGTGACCCAGTTGTTGTAGATGGGGATTATGCATATGTAACCCTGCGAGGTGGTAATATGTGTGGAGCTACCGAGAGCGGTTTGTTCATTGTGGATATTTCAGATATTTCAAACCCGGAATTAACTATAAGCTACCCAATGGATGGCCCCTATGGTCTGGGTGTAAAAGATGAAAAGTTATTCGTGTGTGATGGGGATTCTGGTTTAAAGGTTTTTGATAAATCAGATGTAGAGGATTTGGTTGCCCTAGATCATTTTGAGGATATAAATACTTTTGATGTCATTCCACTGGAAAATTCTTTGCTCATGGTAGGTGAGGATGTGCTCTATCAATATGAATATTTAGATAACAATATCAGGTTGATGAGTACGCTGGAATTGAACTAGTAAAACGATAGTTGTTCGTTCAAAATGCCCTGTGTTTGCGGGGCATTTTTTTATACATATATATTAGGTATAATACGTAATTAAAAAATTCGACTACTTTTGTGACTTGAAAAACCAATCAATGGCAAAGAATTTAGTTATAGTAGAGTCACCCGCAAAGGCCAAAACCATAGAAAAATTTTTAGGTAAGGATTTTAAGGTTGAATCTAGTTTTGGGCATATTGCAGATTTACCTTCTAAAGAATTGGGCGTAGACGTTGACAATGATTTTAATCCAAAATATATTGTTGACCAAGACAAGAAAGCAATCGTTAAAAAACTCAAGGATCTAGCTAAGAAAGCCGATATTATATGGTTGGCTAGTGATGAGGATCGCGAGGGAGAAGCAATTTCTTGGCACCTTTCCGAGACCTTGGGCTTAGACAAGTCCAAGACCAGAAGAATTGTTTTTAATTCAATTACCAAGTCTGCAATTCAGAAAGCCATTGAAAATCCTAGAGAGATAAATTATAATTTGGTAAACGCCCAACAAGCAAGAAGGGTCTTGGATAGATTAGTGGGTTATCAATTGTCTCCTATACTTTGGAAAAAAATCAAACCAGGTCTCTCAGCAGGAAGAGTACAGTCGGTCGCAGTACGATTGATTGTTGAACGCGAACGGGAAATAGAGATATTCAAGGCCCAAGCTTCCTTCAGGGTTTCGGGGGAATTCAAAACTGAAAGTGGTGGAGTGTTCACTGCTAAGTTAGCGAAGAACTTTGCAACTAGGGTAGAGGCGGAAGCTTTCTTGAAAAAAAATATTGGAGCCGGTTTTTCAATAGGGAACTTGGATAAGAAACCAGCAAAAAAATCTCCATCCGCACCATTCACAACATCAACCTTACAGCAAGAGGCATCAAGAAAATTGTATTTTTCCGTGGCACGGACTATGCAAGTGGCACAACGTTTATATGAAGCTGGACTCGTTACTTACATGAGAACTGATAGTGTTAATCTTTCGAGTGAAGCAATCACTGAGGCTAAAGCTGCCATTGTTGAAAATTATGGCGAACAATATAGTACGGTCCGTAATTTCAAAGGCAAATCAAAAGGGGCACAAGAAGCTCATGAAGCCATACGTCCGACAGACATGAAGAGGCAGTCAGCTTCGTTAGAACGTGACCAATCAAAATTGTATGAACTAATCTGGAAAAGAACCATTGCCTCACAGATGAGCGATGCCCAGTTAGAACGTACCAATGTAAAAATAAAAACAAGTACCCACGCTGAAGAATTTACAGCGAATGGAGAAGTAATCAAATTCGATGGTTTCCTAAAAGTATATATGGAGGGTATTGATGATGAGGATATATCCGAAGACCAAGAGGGTATGTTACCTGCAATGAAGGTTGGTGATGCCTTGAAAAATAATTTTATAACTGCTACCGAGCGTTTCACTAGACCACCCTATAGATTTACGGAAGCATCATTGGTAAAAAAGCTGGAAGAATTAGGTATTGGTAGACCATCAACATATGCGCCAACAATTTCTACAATACAAAATAGGGGTTATGTTGAAAAAGGCACCGTTGAAGGAGCCGAACGAAACTATATTCAATTTGTTTTGGAAGCAGGGGACATTAAGGAAAAACAACTTGTTGAAACTGTTGGTTCAGATAAGGGCAAAATGGTCCCAACTGATATAGGTATGATAGTGAATGACTTTTTAGTAAGTCATTTTTCGAATATTTTGGATTATAACTTTACAGCAAGAGTTGAGGAAGAATTTGATGAAATTGCTGAAGGTGAAGAGGACTGGAAGAAGGTGATGAGAGATTTTTACCAGGACTTTCATCCTAAGGTATTGGATGTTGAGGAGAATGCTGATCGTGCAAGTGGGGAAAGGATTTTGGGCAAAGATCCAAAAACGGGTAAACAGGTATCGGTACGTTTAGGAAGATTTGGTCCTATGGTACAAATAGGCACTGTTGATGATGAGGAAAAACCGCAATTTGCAAGTTTGTCCCCTGACCAATCCCTGAATACAATTACGTATGAAGAAGCCATGGACTTGTTTAAACTTCCTAGAAAATTAGGGGTTTTTGAAGATGAGGAAATTGAAGCTAATGTCGGAAGGTTTGGACCTTATGTTAAATTTGGAAAGAAGTTCGTCTCGCTGGCCAAAGGTGAAAGTGCTATGGATGTTTCTTTGGAAAGAGCCATAGAATTAATAAAGGAAAAACAAAAGGCCGATGCACCTATTGCAGCGTATGAAAATAAAGATGTGATCAAAGGAATAGGCCGTTTTGGACCTTTCATCAAATGGGATGGTATTTTCATTAATGTGAACAAGAAATACGATTATGACAATCTTACACAAGCCGATATTGAAGAGTTGATCGAAGCCAAAAAGCAAAAGGAAATCGATAAACTTGTTCAAGAATGGCCTGAGGAAGGCATTCGAATTGAAAAGGCAAGATGGGGAAGGCATAATATTCTAAAAGGCAGGATTAAGGTTGAATTGGCTAAAACGGTTGATGCCACTAAGATGTCTTTGGAAGAAGCCAAAGCACTTATCGAAAAGAAATCCCCCAAGAAAAAAACAAAGACAAAAGCAAAACCTAAAGCTAAGAAGTAAGTATGGCATTCGATTTTTTGGTTCCTGTAGAAGATAAGGTATTGGCCCATTCAGAATTATTACCCCCACAGGCCCTTGGAAAACATATTTATGCGCACACTAAAAAAGAAGGTTTGCCGGTATTGGCAAATGCGACTATTGCCATTTTGGGTGTAAAGGAATCCCGGAATGCCTTTGAAAAGAAACCTGAAATACTCGATGTTACCGCGATCAGAATCCAGTTGTACAAGTTGCTTCTTGGGAATTGGAATTCCACTATCGTTGATATGGGCGATATTGAAGAGGGTGAGACCGTTGATGATACCTACTTTGTAGTAAAGGAAATTATCGCTGGTCTTCTTGAAGAAAATATCATACCTATTATATTGGGAGCAACTCAGGATATCACCTATCCTGCATATAGGGCCTTTGACGGTATTCGGGATATGATCAATTTAGTGACGATTGATAGTCGCTTTGATTTTGGGATGGAAGATGAGCTTATTTCCTCACATTCCTATATGAGTAAGATAATTACCGACAAGCCAAATAACCTTTTTAATTTTTCTAACTTAGGGTATCAAAGTTATTTTAATGCCCAAGAAGAGAAAGATCTAATGGATCGTCTGTTTTTTGATGCTTACAGATTGGGTGAATTGATTCAGGAGATGTCCTTGGCT
>JBATIW010000435.1:0-2366 GCA_049668005.1 Maribacter sp. | reverse complement strand
TAATGATCATCGCACTCGCTGTATTAGCGATTGCAGATCTTGTCGTTGGCGTTAGTAATGACGCCGTGAATTTTTTGAATTCCGCCCTAGGTTCAAAGGCCATTTCCTTTAAAACCATAATGATCGTCGCCAGTTTGGGTATATTCTGTGGCGCAGTATTTTCCAGTGGTTTAATGGAAGTTGCCCGAAAAGGTATTTTCGTGCCTGGTGAGTTCATGTTCAGTGAGATCATGATCATATTCATGGCGGTAATGATTACCGACATCCTCCTGCTCGACTTTTTCAATACCTTGGGTATGCCCACTTCTACAACAGTTTCCATTGTATTTGAACTTTTAGGGGCAGCCGTAGCTATGGCACTTATAAAAATCGGGGCAGCTGGTGGTTCTTTTTCAGAAGTCGTCAATTACATCAATACCTCTAAGGCAACAGAGATTATACTGGGTATACTACTCTCGGTGGTAGTCGCATTTTCCGTGGGTGCGCTGGTGCAATATGTCTCTAGATTATTGCTTTCTTACAACTTTGAAAGAAAGGCTAAATGGGTCGGGGCCGTATTTGGTGGTTTCGCCCTTGCGGCAATCACCTATTTTATATTCATCAAAGGATTGAAAGGCACTGATTATTATACCGATATCCAACCTATGATCGAAGGTAAAACCGCTATCATCGTCGCCATTAGTTTTGTAATATGGACCTTACTATCATATTTGGTTATTGCAGTATTTAAAAAGAACATTTATAAACTCATTATTGTAGTTGGCACTTTTGCGTTGGCATTGGCATTTGCAGGTAACGATTTGGTGAACTTTATTGGGGTACCAATAGCGGGTTACCAGTCTTATGAAGCTTGGGTAGTCTCCGGTGTTCCAGCAACAGAATTCGCTATGGACGTTCTTGGTAAAAAGGTACCCACGCCAACGTTGTTCCTCCTTCTTGCCGGTTTGATCATGGTACTGACCTTATGGTTCTCAAAAAAAGCAAGATATGTGACCCAGACCGAAATCAATTTATCGAGGGAAGGTGAGGCCAAAGAACGTTTTCAACCAAATATGTTTTCAAGAAATATTGTAAGATTTTCAATGTTAGCCGCAAAATATACCGCCACTGTGCTCCCGAGTTCAATCCAAGATAAAATTGAAAAACAATTTCAAAAACCGGTCATTGAACTTTCCAAAGGCAAAACACATGAATTACCTGCTTTTGATATGGTTCGTGCTGCTGTAAACCTAATGGTGGCAAGTGTACTCATATCAATAGCAACATCAATGAAATTGCCATTGTCAACTACTTATGTCACTTTCATGGTGGCCATGGGTACCTCATTGGCTGACAGGGCCTGGGGAAGCGAAAGTGCAGTGTATAGGGTTGCAGGGGTATTGAACGTAATTGGTGGTTGGTTCTTTACGGCAATATGTGCATTTATTGCAGCTGGTACTGTAGCCTATTTGATACATTTAGGGGGTGGTACCATGATAGCGGTATTGTTATTATTGGCGGTTTTATTATTGGTGAGAAACTATATTAGCCATACCAAACTAACCCGTGAAGTAAAAGCCGAAGACAGTTTGAATAAGGCGGAAAGCAATTCCATTCATGGCGTAATTGAAGAAAGTGCGGACAATATTTCAAAAGCACTCAAAAGGGTCAGTAAAATAAACCAAACCACCATCAATGGTCTAATCAACCAAGATCTCGATGCTCTTAAAAAAGCTAAAAGTACTGTCATAAAACTCGAAAATGAAATAGAGGAATTACAAAACGGCATCTTCTATTTCATTAAAGAGCTTGATGATTCCTATTTAGGCGCCAGTAAGTTTTATATTGATATAATCGGAAGTATACAAGATGTGGCGCAATCCTCAAGTTTGATAGCGAAAGTAAGCCATAAACATGTGAACAATAACCATAAGGCACTCAAGAAAAAACAAGCAGAGGAGCTATTGGATATCAATGATAAATTGGTTCATCTTTTTGATAAAATCAGGGAAGTATTCGAAGCTAGGACATTTGAAGTAATCGTACCTGGAATCATTGAAGAAAAACAAGCATTACTAAACAAAGTCCAAGAGGCCATTAAGAAACAAGTGGAACGAACAAGGACTGAGGAATCCAGTCCAAAAAACACCACACTTTACTTCAGTATCCTATTGGAAACCCAAGACTTGATCAAGGCCAACATCAATATCCTGAATTTGTACCATGACGAACATAATCGTTCCATTGAAATTTTGGACTTGGAAGGAGATGAATAGTCAAAAATTATTGGTTAATCCATTTTAAAAAAAAGCACCAAGGCCATACGGCCTTGGTGCTTTTTTCATTAACTGGCTTTTTCGAGTAAAGAATCTTTTTCACCATATAAA
>JBATIW010000434.1:0-9746 GCA_049668005.1 Maribacter sp. | reverse complement strand
ATAGAAATAGATTGGTATTGAAATAATCAATCCCTTCCTCGCGTTTTATTACGATTATTATTGCCTCGATATCCACTGCTTTTCCCTCTATAATTAGAGTTTCTGGATTGGTTTCGATTTCTAGATTGATTCGGATTATTTTGTCTTTGAGGACCCTGGTGCCTTTGGGATTTACTTTCTTCCTGTACTTCTTCCAAAAAGGGGTGCTCAAGCATTCGTGGCACTTCTTGTTTTATTAGTTTTTCAATATCCCGTAGATAAGGTCGCTCATCCCTTTCGCAAAATGAGATGGCAATGCCACTGGCGTGGGCTCGTCCGGTCCTTCCTATTCTGTGCACATAGGTTTCAGGAACGTTGGGCAAATCAAAATTTACGACCAAGGTAAGATCATCCACATCGATGCCTCGAGCAGCAATATCTGTTGCAATCAGCACTTTAAGTTTACCGTCCTTAAAATCACCCAATGCCTTTTGTCTAGCAGTCTGTGATTTGTTGCCGTGAATGGCGCCTGAGCTAATATCCGCTTGACCTAATTTTTTAACGATTTTATTCGCTCCGTGTTTGGTGCGTGAAAAAACCAAAACTGAACTACGAGCTTGTTCTTGTAGTAAATGGACCAATAAATTTACCTTATTTCCTTTGCTTACAAAATAAACCATTTGCGCTACCTTTTCCGCTGTGGCTTGTTCTGGTCTTACCGTAACCCGCTCAAAATCACCAAGGATCTTACGTGATAGTTCTACAATATCTTTGGGCATTGTAGCGGAAAAGAACAAGGATTGCCTTTTGGGCGGAAGTTTGGCAATGATTTTTCTGATGTCATGAATAAAGCCCATATCCAACATATGGTCAGCTTCATCCAAAACTGCAAATCCAACATCCTTTAATGAGATATATCCTTGATTCATCAAATCCAACAAACGGCCAGGTGTCGCTATCAAAACGTCAACTCCGTTTCGTAATATTTGGGTTTGTTTACCCTGCTTAACACCGCCGAAAATTACAGTATTCTTAATTCCTGTGAATTTTCCATAAGCGGTAAAGCTTTCCCCAATTTGTATCGCCAACTCACGAGTTGGAGTAACAACGAGCGCTTTGATTTTTCTTGAGCGCCCTTGTGAATTTTGGTCGTTATATATGTGTTGTAGTATAGGAACAGCAAATGCAGCCGTTTTCCCGGTTCCTGTCTGTGCAACACCTAAAAGGTCTTTCCCCCCCAATAGAATTGGTACTGCCTGTTCTTGGATAGGTGTAGGATGGGTATAACCTTCTTGCTCAAGGGCCCTAAGGATGGGTTCTATAATTCCTAAATCTTTGAATGTCATGGTTCGTGAAGAATAAGCGGCAAAGGTAACGGAATAGTTCGGATAATGATTAGAACCTAGAATAGTTGATTAAAACCTTCTTATTGCAGCTTCTGCACATCGTTCGCCATCCATAGCAGCGGAAACGATGCCTCCAGCATAGCCACCACCTTCCCCGCAAGGAAATAGACCCTCAATCTCTATATGTTCCAAATATTCATTCCTGGGAATGGTTACAGGTGAGGAAGTCCTAGATTCTACACCGACAATATTGGCCTCAGCAGTATAATAACCATGCATTTTTTTACCAAATTCCGTAAATCCTGCTCTTAGTCGGCTTCCAATTAATTTGGGCAAAAGTGAATGTAATGGAGCGGACTTCAAACCCGGTTGATAGGAAGTAGGATTCAGGTCTGATGACAAATTCCCTTCAACAAAGTCTGTAAGTCGTTGTGAAGGAGCAACTTGAGATCGGCCGCCTGCAGTGAACGCCAAACGTTCTAAATCCTTTTGGTACTCCAATCCCTTTAGAACTCCAAAGTGTTCATATTTGGGGATATCCTCATCCACATTTATTTCTACGACGATTCCGGAGTTCGCAAATAAGTTATTTCGCTTAGATGGGGACATTCCGTTTACAACAACCTCCCCAGGCGCAGTAGCTGCCGGGACGATAAATCCACCCGGACACATACAAAAAGAATAAACACCCCTATTTTTCACTTGTTGGACCAAACTGTAAGAGGCGGCTGGTAAGATTTCATTACGTTCTCCCTTGCAATGATATTGAATGGAGTCTATGATTCGCTGTGGATGTTCTACCCGAACGCCCATGGCGAATGATTTTGCCTTTAATGCGACCTCTTTATTTTTCAGTAAATAATAAATGTCCCTAGCGGAGTGACCAGTAGCAAGTATAACCCGTTTCACCGTCATTTCTTTACCATTTTGAAGTATCATGGCCTGTAACTTGTTATTTCTGATTATAAAATCGGTAACGCGTGTTTCAAAGTGTATTTCACCTCCGTGTTGTAAGATCGTTTCGCGTATGTTTTGCACTATTTTAGGTAATTTATTAGTGCCAATATGTGGATGTGCATCTACCAGAATTTGGGTGGTGGCACCGTGGTGCACCAAGCTTTCAAAAATACGGCGTACATCGCCCCGCTTTAGACTTCGGGTGTATAGCTTCCCATCAGAATAAGTGCCGGCACCCCCTTCACCGAAGCAATAATTGGAATCCTTGTTGACAATATGGTCTTGATTGATGGCTTTTATATCGCGTCTACGTTCTTGGACCCTTTTGCCTCTTTCTATCACGATCGGTTTGTAACCAAGTTCTAAACACCGCAATGCCGCCCACATTCCGGCGGGTCCAAAGCCAATGATATGTACTTCTTTGGCATTTGTAACATCTTTGTATTCAAAATTATAAGTAGGACCGTCGTCCGGTTTTTCCCGAATATATACCTCCATTTTATAATTGAAATAGATCGTGGGTTTACGGGCATCAATGGATTTACGAATAACTTTAATAGTCAGGTCATCCCTCTTTTCCCCTAGATATTTGGAAACTTTCGTTAAAAGGATATCTTCTTGGGAATGCTCTTTCAAGGATATTCTCAGTTGAATTTGTCTGACCATGGCGCAAAATTACTTTAAATAAAATGATATCCGTTTTCTTACTTCTATTGGAAATGAGTTTTTTTAGTATTCTCTACAATCCATCCCCAAATAGTTACAACTGGGTATTTCTTTTTGTGATGAAGCCTAAGATAACTTCACTTTTGGGGCATCAAACATTTTAAACCGTAAATCATGAAAAAAACAATCACATTAACATTAGTATTGATGGTATCATTGGTTTTTGCACAAGACAAGTACACCTCCGGTATGCAAAAAGCATTTCAATTGTGGGGGGAAGGCCAAATTTCAGAAGCTTCCAACTTATTTGAACGAATTTCAACGGCAGAACCTGATAATTGGCTTCCGATGTATTATGGGTCACAAGTTAATACTGTAGCTTCTTTTGGGGAACAGGATAAAGAAAAGCTGACCCAGCAACTGGAAAAAGCACAGGAATTTGTTGATTTGGCCAAGGTCATTTCTCCGAATAACCCCGAGATTCTCGTACAACAAGCTTTAATTTACACGGCCTGGGTGGCTTACGATGGTGCCACGTACGGCATGACACTTTCAGCTAAGGTCGCAGCATTATATCAAAAAGCATTGCAATTAGCTCCCAATAACCCGAGGGTTGTTTTTTCGAAAGCGGAATGGGATATGGGCTCGGCCAAGTTTTTTGGGCAAGATATTGGGCCCTATTGTAAGGATGTTGAACATGCCTTGGAACTTTTTGCTAACTTTAAACCAGCGTCAGCTTTTCATCCGAATTGGGGAAAAGAAAGAGCCGAGGAAATAGTTAAGAATTGCAAATAAGAACAATTAATTAATGACACGATTTTTCAATCATTTGATAAGGGCCATTCTAATAGGTACTGTACTCTATTTTATTTTTCTTGCTATATACTTTTTTATGGGCAGGTTTGATGAGGGTTTCAATTATCAAATTGCATGGACCGAATATTATAAAAATATGATATTCGCGTTAATTCTTTATATGGTCAATGCCTATTGGATTCAGTATCTAGTAATTACCTATAAGCAGGACCTCTTTTCGTTAAAAAAATTCACCATTGGTATTTCGGGGAATGTTCTGGTTTCTATATTGGGGATTTTCCTTTCGCGAATTGTTCTCGTTGTCGTATTGGAAAAAATGCCTCTAATCGAATTTCTTGCTAATGAGAACCCAGGGTATTACCAGTCTTCATTGATTATTGCTATAATCATTTCACTTATATTTTATGCCTTTTGGTATTATAAATACCGGCAGGAAACTAAGGTCAAAGAGCAAAAAATAATTGCTGGCACCGCTTCGGCCAAGTTCGATGCCCTTAAAAACCAATTGGATCCACATTTTCTCTTTAATAGTTTGAACGTATTAACCAGTTTAATTGAGGAAGACCCACATCAAGCACAGAAATTCACGACATCGCTCTCCAAAGTTTATAGGTATGTATTAGAGCAAAAAAACAAGGACTTGATCTCGGTTGAAGAAGAACTTCAGTTCGCCAAGACGTATGTAAAATTATTGAAAATGCGCTTTGAAGATAGTATTCATTTGGAAATACCGGAACATAGCAATAATCCTGAGGCCAAAATAATACCACTTTCATTGCAGCTATTGCTGGAGAATGCAGTAAAACATAATGTGGTAACCTCGTCAAAACCATTATATATAAAAGTATATGAGCAAGACGGAATGTTAGTGGTCGACAATAATCCTCAGGAAAAACAAGTGGTAAAAAAGAGTAGCGGGGTAGGGCTCCAAAATATTAGGCAGCGTTATGGAATATTAACGGATAGACAGGTTGAGATTATAAAATCGAATTCGGATTTTCGAGTTAAGCTGCCTTTGCTGACAAAACAAGTTACAGTAAAGGAAACACAACAGACCTATATTGATGATAAACGCTATAAAAAGGCCATAGAACATGTTGAGCAACTCAAAGGATTTTATGGTAATCTTACAGCCTATTGCATTGTTATACCTTGCCTGGCGATTCTTAATTACAATACTAATGGTTTCCCATGGGTTATATTCCCGACAATAGGATGGGGATTCGGTCTTACGGTCCATGGTATGGAGGTTTTTGGCTATAATCCGCTATGGGGTAAACGCTGGGAAGAACGCAAAATTAGGAAGTTCATGGATAATGAAAAGTTCTAGTTTTGGCTACGCTCAGCGACCATCTTAATGGGTATTCGAGATAAGCTAGGGAGGCTGAGGGTAACCGAAGCCACAATCCATCCCAAAAAAACAACAACTGGGTAATGAATATTTAATTTGGGACATATCATAGGATACTTTTGGATTATAAATTAAGTAATAATTCAAACAAACCAACAGCATAATGGAAACTTCAGAAAAGGACAAAAAGTATTTTAGAGCAAAGGATAGGGTAGAATGTATTAAGAAATTCTATACAAGTTTAATTTCATATGTTTTCTTTATTACATTCCTAGCGGGATTAAATTATTGGATTGACGAATGGAGATATCCATGGTTCCTTTGGGCTGCTTTCGGATGGGGTATTGGCTTGGTTTTTCAAGCTATTAAGGCATTTAGTATAAACCCTTTTTTCGGCAGAGATTGGGAAGAGCGTAAAATCAAGGAGTATATGCAGGAAGATGAAAAACAAGGAAGATGGAAGTAATGAACAATAACAACAGGGATAAATTAGAAAGGGCAAAAAAACGAGTTGAAAAACTCAAAGGGTTTTATATACACCTAACAGTTTATATATTGGTAAACACCTTTATTTCTACCATGAAGATAATCCGTAATCTAGGAGAAGGAGAAAGTTTTAATGAGGCATTTTGGGACTTTGGAACCTTTGCAGTTTGGTTTTTCTGGGGCATCGGACTATTTTTTCATGGTCTAAAGGTCTTTTCTTATAATCCATTTTTTGGAAAGGATTGGGAGCAAAGACAAATTCAGAAATATATGGATAAGGACAAGAATGAAACCGAAAAATATAGATAATGATAGATAATGCCGGCGAAGTCGAAAGATATGTCAAGGCCAAAAAGAGGGTCGATGATATTAAGGGGTTTTATTTTAATTTAATAAAATTCGCAATCATTACCCTATTGATATTGGTTTTCAAAGGAAGGGTTATGGAAATCTTCATTGAAAAAGGCGTGAAAGATGAAAATATTCTACAGTGGATAGAATGGAATATACTGGTAATACCTATAATATGGGGATTAGTGCTTCTTGTTATAGGATTAAGACTGTTTGTGTTCAAATCGAATATTCTTAAAAACTGGGAAGAAAAACAAATCCAGAAATATATTGAAGAGGATAAAGACCAATAATTGCTATTATCAATTCCTAAGCTTAAATATCAATGAACGTAATAATCATAGAAGATGAAAAACCGGCTGCAAGAAGATTAAATAGGCTTTTGGCAGCTTTGAATGTCGAAGTGTCCACCATGTTGCATTCCGTGGAAGAATCAATCGAGTGGTTTCAAAGAAATGAGCATCCGGAACTCATTTTTTTGGACATTCAACTATCAGATGGACTTTCATTTGAGATTTTTGAAGCAGTTGAGGTACAGAGCGCCATAATATTTACCACTGCCTATGATGAATATGCGCTCCAGGCATTCAAATTGAATAGTATTGATTATTTACTGAAACCCATTGATGATGAAGAATTGGAAAATGCAGTCAAGAAGTATAAGGCAATTAAACCGGCATCTCAAAAGTTGGCATTGAATTTTGATGACATAAAAAAATTATTGATCAATCCTCTGGAACGGGAATACAAAAAAAGATTCACTACTAGGGTAGGGCAGCATTTGAAAATTATAAATGCCGATGAGGTCGAATGTTTTTACAGTGAAAATAAAGGAACCTATGCGGCGACATCCGATGGCCGAAATTATTTGTTGGATACCACTCTTGAAAATTTGGAAACTGAATTGGAGCCTAAAATATTCTTCCGGGTAAGCAGAAAATTCTATGTGAATATAAACCATATCCAAGACATAATTTCCTATACAAATTCACGCTTAAAAATCAAATTAAATCGCTATATTGAGCAGGAAATCATCGTGAGTAGGGATCGGGTGCGTGACTTTAAGTTATGGTTAGAGTAAGAATACTTAAAGTATTGATAAACAATATATTAAATGTAAGTATAGATATTTCTTATAGTACTCTTTTTGTGAGAAATTACGTATTTTTATCAACGCGATTATCATCAAAGGAAGAAGGTAATAATTTTGGGATCAACTTGATGAAAATCGGCAATAAAACTGCCCCGCCCGGAAGCATGAAAATAGCGAGTGAAGGTATACTCTTAAAAATATCCAACAACTGACTTTGAACCTTTTTCTTCTCTACTGGACTTAGATCTTTGACAGTTGATTTTGAAATTAATGCTACCAGTTCCTTGCTATCCGAAAGTTCTTTTTGCAGCCTTTTACTGTTGCGTAGAATCAATTTTTTTACAACTCTTGACATGCTATCATAGAACTTAAATGCCAAATTATGATCCTTAAGGAACGGAATGATCTTGGAATTTTTCTCAAAAAAAGAGGCGATTTCTTCCAAAGCCCTAGCTATTTCCTTTTCATTAAATCCTAAATCCTTACCAATTCCATAAATGTATTGGGATTCTAAATAGTCAACGGATTGGTCTTCCCATATGGTCAAAGAAGCAATATCCAGATAATAATGGTTCTCAGATGTTGAAAAATTGTTCAATATATTGTCCCGATAACTTCCATCATAGGTTTGGGTAGTGCTATCGATGTAGGTTAAAGACGCTTCAAATAAATGTGCCAATTTATCATCATTTTTATTTTTCTCTTTTGAGTTGAGTGAATGATAAATGATATTCATGGCAATAAACTCCAAATTTTCTGCATATTCCTTTATGGCTTCATCGTTCTTTAAATATCTTTTGAACGCAAGAACATCTATATATAATAAGGAGTTCGTAATGATACTATTAAAGGTCTTACTAATTACATTATCTTCAAGATAAACCCTTGAATCCAATAGCTTTTCCAACTGATCAGATGTTTTTTTACCTGTAAATAACTTATTTAAAAATGAAATTTGATTAAAACCTAAATCCTGGTAAAAAAGAAATACTTTATTTAAAAAGGCATCAAAATCCGGGTTCTTCTCTACAAGCCTAAAAGTAAAATATAGTGCTGCCAGCAAATTAATTTTCGCTTTTTCATCTTCTGATAATCCATGTTCTGGTACAATGAACCTTGGAATCTTGAGATTAATGCCGTAAACGAACCCTGTCTTTTTTAAGGCCCCATAAAGGTCTGAGAAATCCCGATAGCTATCAACCTGGTCTCTTACCAAATATCCGAATTTGTCAATCCAACCTGAAGAGGAGGGGTTCATATCGTGTTATTTATAAAATCAAATTAAAGCAAATTATAGGACTTTTAGTATGTAGCACGCGCTTTTTACTCAAGAACCAAGAATTTAATAGGCCAACGCTTATTTAATTGATGCCTTATAGTTCATGTTTTTGACAGGAATGGAAGGATGAAACATAGACAATTTTTATGTGAAAAGAGCCACCTAACGGTAGCTCCTTACTTAAATGTTCGGAAATTACCTACTTACTGAATAACCCCTGTACAGCTAATGCGGGCACCTGCTGCCCCACTGGGTTGGGAAGTAAAATCATCAACACCTTGGTGTACAATAACTGCCTTACCAAGAATATTCTTATTTTCATCATCACATCCTATACACCATTGGTCTGTCGAAAATTCCAGGGTTGCATTACCTTCGGCATCGGCAACCAAGTTTCCAATATCCCCTTTGTGATAACCCTCTGTAACGCCCCATTTTCCATGCGGCTCATGGGTTGGGTTCCAATGCCCTCCAGAAGATTTGCCATCATCAGAAGAACAGTCTGCCTTTTCATGTAAATGTATGGCATGTTCTCCTTCTGAAAGTCCTGAAAAAGTTGCCATCATTGTTACCTTACCCTCTTCTTGGGTAAAAGTAACCTCACCTTTTACAGTGCTATTGCTTTTAGGCTCCATTGAGAATTTAATTACTTCAACATTTACATCCTCCATTACCTCCGTAGTAGCTTCGTCAATAACTTCTTTGGTTTCTTTTTTAGCTTCCTTACAGTTGTAACTTGCCAGTACAACAAGTGCCAATGCAATTAATTTTATTTTTTTCATCTGACTTTGTTTTTAGATTCTGATCTAAAGTTAAGTAATAAATTGAGTAGCGCAATAATTGGTTCATTAGTTTTGATCCTTTATGGCGTTGGTAAATAATTAATAAGATTCATGAAGCCAAGCTAAAATTGCTTTATGAAATGAGTTTGGTAATTACCTTAGTATCGTTATGTAATGTCTTATGCACTGGGCATTTATCTGCAATTTGAAGCAAACGTTCCAGCTGTTTATCCTCGAAATCCCCAGTAATTTTGATTTCTCTATGAAAAGTATCGATTTTGGAGCCCGAAGATTCACAATCCTCACAATCCAAAGCATGGGTTTTGCTGTAGGAGGTATGAACTTCTACATTTTCAATATGCCATTTTTTTCGTTTGGCATACATCTGTAGGGTCATAACTGTGCAGGCTGAAAGTCCGGCGGAGACTAATTCATATGGAGAGGGCCCAAAGTCATTTCCTCCATAATTTATGGGTTCATCAGCAGTCATATAATGGTTACCAACTTTCATTTCTGTGGTAAATCCGTCATCAAAATCCAGGCTGGCAACCACTTGGTGCTTGGTTTTGGGCAATTCAGAGGAATCAGAAATGTTAAGATATCTTTTCGCCCAACCGGAGATAACTTCGCCCGCATAAAT
>JBATIW010000433.1:0-1726 GCA_049668005.1 Maribacter sp. | reverse complement strand
ATCTTGCCAAGTGACCAATACATACTTTTCCTTTTCAATATCCTTGGTTTTCAAAAATCCGTATTCAAAAACAAATAAATAGACATCGCCCTTCTTGTTCTTCCAATAATGTGTGAAGAATTTTGGGTCAAAACCTTCAGCGATCAATTCTGATTTTCGCAGGGTAGTAAATCCTGATTTATTATACCGCTTCAGTATTTTCCTGTTAGTTCTCAATTGCCTATCCACCTTCAGATAAAAAGCTTCCGTTTCTTGACGGTTTTCATATTGGTTTATGGATTTGCATTTCACAGAACAATATTTCTTGTCGGACCTACCCTTTAACAATATGCCGCATACAGGGCATAACTTCTCATTAGTCATTTGTAAATGTATATTAAACGGTTAATATACTATTTAAAATATAAAACATAACTAAACTTGTTACATGAAATCATTAAAATCCATAACGCTATATCATCTAATGATCAATAATCAAAAGATGGTTGGGATAAAATTTTCTCCTGATAGGCTAATCCAAAGTTTGATCAAAGGACTTCCAGACCCGAAATGGAGCAAGCAGTATAACATGGTTTATATACCGAATAATAAAGCCAATCTGGGATTGATTTTTATCACTTTTAAAGGTCGTGTATGGATAAATTATAATCGATTCCTTACCAACAAACCTATAAATACTAATAACGATATAGTTGATGTTGAGTGGTTTAGAAAGAGAAAGACACTACCTGAATACAGACGCTGCCCTGAAGCGTATTTATTGAAGTTGGAATTAAAACGTTATGCTAACAGTACGGTTAAAACTTATGTTACTTTTTTCGAACTATTTATTAATCACCAAAGAGGTAAGGAATTACATGAGCTAGACGAAGGTGACATTAGGGCTTTTCTTCAACATCTTATTCAAAAAAAGCATTCAAACTCTTATGTAAATCAAGCTATCAATTCAATAAAATTCTATTATGAGGTAGTTTTGGACATGCCTAACCGTTTTTATGAGATAGAAAGGCCTAGAAAAGCATCTAAACTACCCATGGTAATTTCAAAGGAAGAGATTCTTTCAATCATTGAAAACACAAATAATATCAAGCATAAGTGTATTGTACAATTGCTGTATGGTTCAGGTTTACGACGTAGCGAACTATTGAATCTAAAACTAAATGATGTGGACAGTAAAAGAATGCTTATTCGTGTTACCGATTCTAAAGGCAATAAGGATAGGCAAACTTTGTTGTCTAAAACGTCTCTTCATGATTTAAGGCTTTACTTTACTAAATATCGGCCACAAGCGTATCTTTTTGAAGGAAGGAATGGAAAAAAATATAGTGGAGAAAGTGTTTTGAGTATTGTAAAATCGGCTGCTGAAAGAGCTGGAATCCGAGTAAAAGTAACCCCTCATGTCTTACGTCATAGTTTTGCCACTCACCTCTTAGAATCAGGTACAGATTTAAGACAAATTCAGGTACTTTTAGGTCATGGTTCAACCAAGACAACCGAAATTTACACCCATGTCGCAACAAATACTTTTGAAAGCATTAAAAATCCTTTAGATTAGTACTACTAAAAAAGGGATAAACGTAATATTACGTTTAGCCAATTGTTAGCAAACATTTTGTTCTTGCATTATGTTTGCTCCTCAATCCATAAGTCCGCGCTTCAAAACTCAGACGGTAGGTAGACTTCTTACTCAATCGCAAATGGATTTTAGCTGGATTCGGAGGACTGC
>JBATIW010000432.1:0-23299 GCA_049668005.1 Maribacter sp. | reverse complement strand
AAACGTATTTTTAATAAATCCAATTAGTATGGCTTCCAGAAGGAAATTTCTAGAAAAATTGACAGTTTCAGCAGTCGGCCTACCAATACTGTATGGTCCAACACGTCTTTTTGCTGCTTGCGAACAGTCTTATTATGGCCCCGTATTACGGGTGGCAATTATGGGTCTTGGCAGTTATGGGACCCGGGTTGCAAGGGCAATGGTAGCTTGTAAACGGGCAAAATTAGTCGGACTGATTAGTGGTACACCTTCGAAAATTTCGAAATGGCGGTCAGAATACAACATTCCGGAAAAGAACTGCTATAATTATGAGAATTTTGATAAGATCAAAGATAATACCGAAATCGATGCAGTCTATATCATCACGCCAAACGGACTTCATTGTGAGCAGGCTATTCGGGTTGCGAAGGCAGGGAAACATGTAATTTGTGAAAAGCCAATGGGAGTCAATGCCAAAGAGGGTCAGGCGATGATTGATGCCTGTAAAGCCTCCGATGTAAAACTTTTGATTGGTTATCGCATGCATTTTGAGCCTAAAACAGTGGAGGTAATTAGAATGCGAAAGGTCGGCGAATTTGGCCAGCCCAAATTCTTTCAGGGACAATCAGGATTTGTGATAGGCAACCCTAATCAATGGCGATTAAATAAAGCGTTGTCCGGTGGTGGGGCCATGATGGATATTGGTATTTACTCTGTAAATGGAGCCCGCTATATGCTTGGTGAAGAACCCATCTGGGTTACCGCACAAGAGACCAAAACCAACCCTGAAAAATTCAAGGAAGGTATTGATGAAACCATACAATTTCAAATGGGATTCCCTAGTGGAGCAGTGGCATCTTGCCTTTCAACCTATGCCATGCGACATTTAGATCGCTTTTTTATGACGGGAGATAACGGGTGGGTAGAAATGAAACCTTCAACTGGCTATGGTCCCATTAAAGGGCGGACCCATAAAGGCGAACTCGATCAAGCACATAGTACCCATCAGACCCTGCAAATGGATGGGATGGCACAAATCATTTTTGATGGCATAAATCCCATTGTATCCGTAGACGGGGAGGAAGGGGTTAAGGACATGAAAATCATTGATGCGATTTTCTTGGCTGCAAAGACAGGGGTAAAAGTAATGTTATGACAAAAATGCCTATTTCTTAACACTGATTAAAACCGCTTCACAACTTTTCAAGTCAGAGTTCAAGATTAGATTTTCAGAAGTATGTCCGTCGGAAATCTCGACCGAAACGGTATTGGGGGCATATTCGCCCAGATTGTGGGCATAAAGAAATAAGTCGTTCGGTTTATTGGGGTCTAAGGTAATTTCAATTGGTTTTTTACTATACGTCAATAGGTGTTTGGAAATTACGGTAAATCCGTTAAGGTAAACAGAGACGATATCGCCATCTAGTCTTCCATGGTCCCAAATACTTATTTTTATTTTTTCGCTTTTAAATGCCAACTCTTGCACATAAGTGATGTTCCTACCATCAAATTCCATTCTTTTAGGTCCGATTTCAACTTTTTTGGGAGCTTCTTCAATTTTTTTAGGAGTCGTTTCGATTTTTTTGGGTGCTTCTTCAACTTTTGTTGGTGCTTTTTTAACCCGTTTTGGTGCTTTCTTAACACGTTTGGGTGCCTTAATCTGTTTAGGCGCTTCCATCTTGGTTTCTGGATTGTTTTTAGCAGCGTTCAATAATCTTGATTTTTCCTTTCTAGCGTCTGATATTTTGTTTCGGATGGAAAAATATGGAGTTGCGAATTTGGCAATTTGAAACTTATCATCAGGGAACAATTCAATCCCAACTACCTGATAATTATCGCCAGAACCAATATTCTTGGCCAAAACGATATCACTTGCTTTTCCAGTGTTCTTGAAGGTTCCCAATTCCTGTACCACCATATCATCCTTTGCTAAAAAAAAGCGAATCGATTTTGTATCGCTAATGTTCATGGTATTCCATTCTAATTCAGCAGGTCCGGGTATGGTCCAAATGGTATTGCTGTTAGGTGACGTAATACCAATAGATGATTTCACGATACTGAACTCTTCTGCTCCTTCATGAGCATTAAGACGGGATGAATTAATAGCGGAGTTGAATGAATTTACAAAATCATTATTCGCAGGGGTAAAATCAAATCCATAGGAATATCCTAGGGTCAATTGACACATCAGTAAACAGCAAAAAATAAAAATAGCTCTCATTGGTAAATAGGAATACCCAGTTTAATTGGCGAAAATCAATAATCAAAGGTCGTGCCAATCGCTATATTAACGAAAATCCACTCCAATTATTTGGAATACCTCCTATTATTTACGCATATACGTGGTGTAATGGATTTCTTTGTAGTTTTAAGTATAGTATTTTAGTTGTAAATGATCGTAAAAGTGAATATCGGAATGAACAAAGAAGACCTCCTTGAATGCCATAATAGAATCACTCCTTTTATTCATAGAACGCCTGTATTGACCTCTCGATTATTGAATAAAATGGCCAGTACGGAACTTTTTTTCAAGTGTGAGAATTTTCAAAGAATGGGTGCCTATAAGATGAGGGGCGCTACCAATGCCATCCTTCAACTGGCTGAGGAACAAAAAGACAAGGGAGTGGTTACCCATTCTTCGGGTAACTTTGCACAAGCCTTATCCCTTGCCGCAAAAAGCTTGGGGGTCAAGGCCTATATTGTAATGCCTTCATCGGCTCCACAGGTCAAGAAAGATGCGGTCAGGGAATATGGTGGGAAAATCATCGAATGCGAACCAACATTAGAAGCAAGGAAGGCCACCGCCCAGAAGATTCAAACGGAAAGAGGGGCGACTTTTATCCACCCATCGAATGATGTAGCGGTGATTGTGGGACAAGGGACTGCATGTATGGAATTACTGGAAGAACAACCCGATCTTGATTTTATCATCGTGCCTGTTGGTGGCGGTGGACTCATTGCCGGTACAGGTCTTGCAGCCCATTTTTTTGGGAGTAATTGCAAAGTGATAGGCGGGGAACCTTTTGAGGTCGATGATGCCTATCGTTCTTTGAAGAGCGGAAAAATTGAATTGAACAAAACCACGGAAACCATTGCAGACGGACTCAAAACCCAATTAGGGGACAAGAATTTTCCTTTGATCCGAAAGTATGTGAATAGCATCATCCGGGTAACGGAAGATGAAATAATCAATGCCATGCATTTGGTTTGGGAACGAATGAAGATCATCATTGAGCCTTCAAGTGCAGTAGCCTTTGCAGTTGTATTGCGTGAAAAGGAAAAATTCAAAGGCAAAAAAGTGGGTATCATCATTTCAGGCGGTAATGTTGATTTAAAAAACCTTCCATTTTAATAAAACAGCATGCTTAAATATAGATTTTTGGTTTCACTGGTTCTATCGTTTACTATTGCAATTTCATGCAAGGAAAAAGGTATAGAAGAAGGTAGTAGCGTTAATAATGAATGGGTTGATTCGACACTCACATATGATTCCTATACGCCAAAACCTATGGATCGGACCCTCTCAAGGGCTGATTATAAACATAAATTACAAGGTTTTTGGTTAGGACAATGCATAGCCAATTGGACGGGATTGGTCACCGAAATGGACAAAATCGGGATACCGACCAAAGAAGGGAAAGGTGCAGGGTTTTATACGCGTAAGGATTGGGGTCAGCCTGACCAACCCAATATTTGGGGCTCCAATGATTTATCTGCTACGATAGACTTTTTATATGCAGCCCAGGATAGCATCTGGGGTGCCGATGATGATACCGATATTGAATACATCTATCAAAACCTCTTATACAATAACAAAACCAGTATGCTTTCCGGGGAACAGATCAGGGAAGGTTGGTTAAGACATATTAAAAAAGAAGAAGAGAACTTTTTATGGGTCTCGAATCAAACCGCATTGAACCTTATGTATGAAGGTGTGTTACCACCAATGACCAGTGACCCTGGGAAGAATCCCGATTATGAGATGATCGATGCGCAATTGACTACCGAAATTTTTGGTTTTTTTGCCCCTACGCGACCTGATGTGGCTTTGAAAATGGCGCATTTGCCCATACAGACCGTTGCTAGGAAAAATGCGGAATGGATTTCAGAATTCTATGTGATCATGTATTCCCTCGCTCCTATAGCCGATGAAAATAAATCAATGAAAGAGAATCTAATGTGGATGGCCGCTGAGGCCCGCAAACGACTTCCTAATGATTCGTATTCGGCAAAGATGTATGATTTTGTCTTGGATGAATATCAAACCGGTGCGACTTGGGAAGAAGCAAGGGATGCGCTTCATGAAAAATATCAAATTAGACAGGAAGATGGGTATCCGTGGGCAACGAAAGATGCCATTTGTAATGGCTGTTTTGCTGCGGGTATCAATTTCGGGGCAAGTATCGTTAGCTTGTTATATGGTGAAGGCGATATCAAGGAAACAATCAAAATCGGGGCCTTGGCCGGTTGGGATTCTGATAACCCTACAGCTACTTGGGGCGGACTTTTAGGTTTTATGCTGGGTTTGGATGGTGTTGAAAAGGCGTTTAATAAAAAATTTGCGAATACGTTTAATATTCATAGAACCCGCGTTGGTTTCCCCAATAATGGCATTGCTACTTTCGAGGATATGGCAAAGATGGGCATCTTTGTCATAGATAGGACCGTTCAAGAACATATGGGCGGTGGAGTCAATCTTGAGAAAGACGTTTGGTATATTCCCAAAATGGGTCTTGATATTGTTCCAGGACAATAACCAAATCACCGCATATTTTTGCCAAAAAGCAGTATTTCATCAGCCTTTAGAGCCCCTTGAACTAATATTTAGCCTGATCCCTAGGGGTTAGCATGGCTTTTGTTGTTTTAGTAATATATAATGATAAAATAATATGATTATGAAAACAACATTACTTATAAAGGAGATTTATTTAGAAGGATTCCGAAATTTAGGAAACCTTATCGTTAGAAACTATTTCAAGGCCTTTGCTTGGTTCAGCTTTGTACTGTTTTTTATAGTACTATACGCCTTTATTTATAGGGTAGCTACAGGGTTTGCTTTTGATTAGGGGTAAAATCTAAAATATATTATGGAAATAATCCAAATAATAGGAAATAATCCATAAATTTGTTATCCCTTTTTAGGATGGCAAATACAAACCATTGGCTATCCGAAAAGGATAGCTATGAACAAAACCATATTACATTTAGATTTGGATACTTTTTTTGTATCCGTAGAGCGACTCTTGGACAGCGAGCTGCAAAACCGTCCCCTATTGGTGGGTGGCACCAGTGATCGTGGCGTAGTAGCTGCCTGTAGTTATGAGACCCGTGGTTTTGGGGTGCACTCTGGTATGCCTATGAAAATGGCACGGGTATTATGTCCCGAAGCCGTGGTCATTAAAGGTAATGCAGGCACCTATAGCAAGCATTCCGATATGGTTACCGATATCATCAAGGAACAAGTGCCCTTGTTCGAAAAATCGAGCATTGATGAGTTCTATGCCGACCTCTCAGGTATGGATCGTTTTTTTGGCTGCTACCAATACGCTTCCGAACTCCGACAAAGAATCACTAAAGAAACGGGATTGCCTATTTCTTTTGGCCTGTCCGTGAACAAAGTAGTCTCCAAAGTGGCTACCAATGAGGCCAAACCCAACAACCAGCTTAAGGTCGATTTTGGCTATGAGAAACCTTTTCTGGCACCATTATCCATTAAAAAAATACCCATGGTGGGCGATAAGACCTACCAGACCCTTCGCAATTTGGGATTGCGAAAAGTAAAGACGGTTCAAGAAATGCCGATGGACCTCATGCAACGCGTATTGGGTAAAAATGGGGTGGTGATCTGGAAACGCTCCAATGGGATGGATAATACCCCCGTAATCCCCTTTTGTGAACGTAAATCAATTTCCAATGAACGCACTTTCGATAAGGATACCATAGATGTGGTGA
This sequence comes from Maribacter sp., assembly GCA_049668005.1. Lineage (GTDB taxonomy): Bacteria > Bacteroidota > Bacteroidia > Flavobacteriales > Flavobacteriaceae > Maribacter_A. The sequence goes on along the minus strand of JBATIW010000432.1, from coordinate 17,368 downwards.
AATTGCGGGGCATTCTTTTGGCGATGACCGAGAATCTGGCCTTTCAATTGCGCAGGGGTGAAAAACTGACGGCCTGTATCGCGGTAAAGATCCGCTACTCCGATTTTAATACCTATACCAAACAAATGCGTATTCCGTATACGAGCGCCGACCATATTCTCATTCCCAAGATCCTGGAACTGTTCAAGACATTGTACAACAGAAGATTGCTGGTGCGCTTGGTGGGCATTCGCTTTAGCCATTTGGTGCCGGGCAATTATCAGATCAATCTCTTTGATGATACCGAAGAGGCGTTGAACCTATATGCCGCTATGGACCGTATGCGGGAACGCTACGGGGATAAAAGTGTAGTGCGTGCTTCGGCCATGGGCGCCAGGACCATTGGTAGAATGCACAATCCCTTTAACGGGCAACCGCCGATTGTATTGGCACATCGGAAACAGTAGGCTATGGGTTTGCTGTCACCTCGAGCGCAGTCGAGAGGTCTTTGAAGCATTGCAACCATCAAAGTAGGTCTCGACTGCGCTCGACCAGACAGTATAGTAACAATTCATTTTGCCAGTAACTATAAGCCATAAACCAACATCTAAAATCTAAAGTCTAACATCTACCTCAATTGCCACACATATTACAGCATGCGTTTCGGAACCTTTTCCGAACTAGCACTCTTGCAATTGGCCCAAGCGAACCATGTGACCCAATTGGCCCTGACCGATATCAACAACACCTCTGCCGGGCTCAATTTTGTACGCAAGGCCAAGCAGTTCAACATACGACCCATTCTTGGTATTGATTTTAGGAACGGGGTCGACCCATGTTTTGTGGGACTTGCCAAGAACAACAAGGGCTATCAAGAATTGAATGCCTTTTTATCATGGCATCTGCATGAAGAGGAAGCGTTGCCTGCCATTGCCCCACATTTTGATAACGCCTATATCATTTATCCCTTTGAAAAAGTATTGCTCAATGACCAGATTACTTTTGCCGATGATGAATACATCGGTATTTCGATTACTGATCTTCGGCGATTGCCTTTTTCCAAGTTAGTAGAACTTAAAACCAAATTGGTGGTATTACAATCCGTAACTTTCAGGAATAAACGCGATTTTAATGCCCATCGTCTCTTGCGCGCTATTGACAATAATGTACTGTTGAGCAAGCTTCCCCAAACGGAGATTGCTTCTGAGGACGAAAAGATGTTCCCCATCCAGAATCTGGCAGCGGCCTTTTCAGAATACCCCTTTATTTTGGAGAACACGGAGAAGTTGATGAACTCCTGCAGCATACATTTCGATTTTTCAGAGGGGCGTGAACCCCAAAATCAAAAGACCTATTTAAAAACCAAGGAAGAAGATGAGGAACTTCTCGAGCATTTGTGCCAAAAGGGCTTGCCGTATCGCTATCCCGAAGTGAATGAAACGATTTTGAATCGTTTGGAGAAAGAATTGACCCTCATCAAGAAAATGGGGTTCGTATCCTATTTCCTCATTAATTGGAATATTGTTTCCCATGCCCAAAAGAAGGGTTTTTTCTATGTGGGCCGTGGCAGTGGCGCCAATAGTATGGTGGCTTATTTGTTGCGTATTACCGATGTGGATCCCATAGAACTCGACCTGTATTTTGAACGCTTTATTAATCTGTACCGGGTGAATCCGCCAGACTTTGATATCGATTTTTCATGGCGTGACCGTGAGGAAATGACCCAATATATTTTTGACACATTTAAAAACACCGTGCTTTTGGGTACCTATGTCACTTTTAAGCATAGGGGCGTGGTGCGTGAGTTGGGCAAAGTGTTCGGACTTCCAAAAAGCGAGATCGATCTATTGTCCGACGGGCGGTACCAGCCCTCAAGGCTGGATGAGGTTTCGCGTTTGGTCTTGAAGTATGGCGAGTTGATCAAGGGCATGCCTAACTATTTGAGTATTCATGCCAGTGGTATTCTGATCAGCGAGAGGCCTATACATTATTTTTCGGCTACCCATTTGCCCCCCAAGGGGTTTGCTACGGTACTTTTTGATATGGTCATCGCTGAGGATGTGGGCTTATATAAGTTCGATATTTTGGGACAACGGGGCCTGGCGAAAATAAAGGAGACCTTGGAAATTTTGAAAGAGAGTCGTCCCGAGGAAACCTCAAAGTTCGATATTCATGATATAAAGGCATTCAAGAACGACCCCAATATCAATGATATGATAAAGACCGCCCAGTGCATGGGGTGTTTTTATGTAGAATCGCCGGCCATGCGTATGTTGCTCAAAAAATTGCAGGTAGACAATTATTTGGGCTTGGTGGCGGCAAGCTCCATTATACGCCCTGGGGTGTCTAAAAGCGGAATGATGCGCGAATATATCCTACGACATCGCAATCCGGGACGGGCCAAGGAAAAGGCGCACCCGGTGATGTTGGATATTATGCCGGAAACCTATGGCGTTATGGTCTATCAAGAAGATGTGATAAAGGTAGCCAATTGCTTCGCCGGTTTGGATCTGGGCGAGGCCGATGTGTTGCGGAGGGGGATGAGTGGTAAATTCCGTTCGCGGGAAGAGTTTCAAAAAGTAAAGGAAAAGTTTATCGATAACTGCCGGGAGAAGGGCTATGACGATAAGCTTATTTTCGAGATTTGGGACCAGATTGCCAGTTTTGCAGGCTATGCCTTTGCCAAGGGGCATTCCGCCTCCTATGCCGTGGAAAGTTACCAAAGTCTGTTTTTAAGGACCTATTATCCGTTGGAATATATGGTGGCCGTGCTCAATAATGAGGGCGGCTTTTACCGTGCGGAAACCTATATCCACGAGGCCCGTATGCTGGGGGCCACCATTCATGCCCCCTGTGTGAACAAAAGCCAACCCGCCAATTGTATTTATGGTACGCATTTGTATTTGGGTCTTATGTATTTAAAAGAGCTGGAAAGTCGTGTTATGGAACGCATTCTAAAAGAACGGGCGACAAACGGCGTTTTTACCTCCTTGGCCAATTTTTTGGATCGAGTGGTCATCTCCATAGAACAAGTGAGTATCCTTATTCGTATTGATGCCTTCCGGTTTACCCAAACCAATCAGCACGAGTTGTTGTGGCAGGCACATTTGTTTCTTTCCAAGGGGATGTTGGTAGAACACCCAAAGCTTTTTCCGCCAAGGCATGAAAAGTTCAAGATTCCCAGGATGCATACCACCGATTTGGAGATGGCATATACCCAATTGGAACTCTTGGGCTTTTGCCTCTGCAGTCCCTTTGAGTTATTGAAGGATCCACCTAAGAACGACCATGGAAGCAGGGATTTGGAATGCTATTTAGGAAACCATATCGATATTTACGGCTATTTGGTCACGGTCAAGAATACCAGTACCCATAATGGAAAGCGTATGCATTTTGCCACCTTGTTGGATCAACAGGGCGCGGTGTTCGATACGGTATTGTTTCCGCCTGTGGCCGCCAAATACCATTTTAGGGGCAGGGGCGTGTACCGCTTTTACGGCAAGGTGGTAAGCGAGTTTGGTTTTTTGAGTATTGAGGTGATCAAAATGTTGAAACAGGATTATGTGCAGGATCCCCGCTATGCAGATATGAAGACTGCGAACAAGGTGTTTAAGGAGAAAGAGGCTAAAAAGACCAGTGCGAATAATGAATAGCAAGGGCATGGTTTGGCCCTCCCCTTATTGCCGGACAGCCTGCCTGCTTTGGGGTAGCGTATCCCGCCACTAGCGGGACGGAGGGGTAATAATAACAAAAAGCCATCCCTGTCATTCCGTGCTTGACACGGAATCCACTCCTAACCTTGATGGATTCCCATTTTCATGGGAATGACAAATCATATCATTCGGCATAACTCATTATATACTATTTTTGAAATACCAAGTACAAAGAACCAACCAAAAATGAGTTTGGAAACAGCATTGAAAAAACCACGGATTGAAGTTGTTGATAGCCTACGTGGCTTTGCAATCATGGCCATAATGCTCATTCATAGTATTGAACATTTTAATTTTTATATATTCCCCGATCGAAGTACCCAACCCGCTTGGTTGAATTCCCTCGATACTGCTATTTGGGATACACTTTTTCTTCTTTTTGGAGGCAAGGGTTATGCCATTTTCGCACTGCTGTTCGGTTTTACCTTTAGTCTCATGTTCGCCAAGCAACAGGCCAAAGGCATTGATTTTGGCCCTCGGTTTTTATGGCGCATGCTCCTATTAATTTGTTTTGCCTTGTTCAATGGCCTATTTTTTCCTGGGGAAGTTTTGATGTTGTATGCCCTGGTCGGGGTGGTCCTGTTCCTGGTTCGCAAATTCAGCAACAAGGCCTTGCTGATCGCCGCCATTTTATTTTTATCCCAACCTTTGGAATGGGCCAGTTATTTACGCTCGGTATTCGACCAGGACTATGTGGCTCCCGTATTGGAAATGGGCTATATATGGAAGGCTCTAAAAGAAGGCCAACTGGGCGATTCGTTTTTTGGACTGGTCAAAGCAAATACCTTGTATGGCCATAAGATGTCGCTCATGTGGGCCTATGATGTGGGCAGGTTGCTACAAACCGCCGGATTGTTTGTGCTGGGTTATTGGTTGGGTAAAAAAGAACTTTTTATTGATAGTGAAAAGAGCACCAAATTTTGGAAATGGGCCTTGATAGTTGGGGCTACAGTTTTTATTCCGTTTTTTCTGTTGGAAAAAAACTTTAAAGCACTTACCGAAGCCAAAATACATGCACAGACCCTCCTGAAAGTGGTTGATATGTATGGTAACCTGGCCTTTACCACAGTGTTGGTAGCTTCATTTATACTACTCTATAAGACCAATGTTTTTAGAAAGATCATGGGCGGACTCCGTTATTGCGGTCGTATGAGTTTAACGGCCTATGTGCTGCAATCAATGGTAGGTGGCTTTGTATTCTTTGGTTATGGGCTGGGCATTGGACCAAGCGTTCGGCATACCAAGAGTCTGGTAGTAGGGATACTCTTATTCGTCATCTTATTTTATTTCTGCAAATTTTGGATCAATACATTCGGGCAAGGCCCCTTGGAAAAATTGTGGCATAAATTGACTTGGATTGATTTTTCTGGCAAGAACAAAAAGTTATCCAGGGAAACTTCAGGCAATACCACCACATAAGAGAAGCGGATACTTGAAACATCATGCAATAAATACACAAAAAGAAAGGGCATACATATGCCCAAGTCAGGTTAATTGGAACTGAGTCGTTCCCGCTCTATTTTATCAATATCCCGTTGGTTGTCCTCCAATCTAAAATTACCGAAGTTCAAGGTAAGTCCCAAACGTATATATTGCGTCTCCGGTCTTGCAAAATAGGCATTGTCCTGATTAAGGTATTTGGAATACACCCTGCTATTGGCTTTGTTCAACAAATCATTTACCTGTAGACTGACCAAAGCCCTTTTGTTCCAAAGGGTTTTTCTTAGGCCAAGCGTAATATTCGTTGTTTCTTCCTGCTTGTATGATCCCTCTAAAAATCCCGATAAGTAAGTCACCCCTAATTCACCTTTAAAAGTCCCATCTTTTGATAGGCTAAAGTAATTGGTAAGATCAATATAACCGCCATTTACTGTATTTGTTACTATTTGATCGTTGCTTTCCAAAGCGACAAAAGTCTCGTCTTCGTGAAAAATGGAAATATAGCTATATACATACCACCAATCAGTTGCCGATTTGCCATAATTGAAATCGAAACCGTAGGATTTGCTTTCCAATACATTCTGTGTAATATCGCGTAAAAGAAAATTTTCATTGTCTTGAAAGGCAAGTGTGGAAATATAATTGCCATTGTCCCTATAGTAAAAATCAAAAAAGAATTCCCCTTTCAAGGTATAGTTTAAATTGAAGTTATGGCTAAAATTGGGGAGCAGGTTGGGGTTGCCTTCAGTGAAATTGTTTTCATTGATATAATACCGGAACGGATTTAAAGCCTCATATCTTGGACGGGTCAGTTTTCGGGAATAATCAAATGAAAAACTGTGATTCACGTTTTGGGAATATAACAGATGAAAAGTAGGGAACAGTTCAAAGTATCGCAAATCGTTGATTTCGGAAAGTGCCACGGAAAACCCGGAACTTTTGGTCTGTTCCGCTCGCAGACCGACTTTGAGGCCCATGTTTTTCCAATCTTTGGATAGACTGAAATAACCTGCATACACTTGCTCATCATAGCGGTAATCATCAGATTGATTTGGGATAAATACCGCGGCGTTACTTGTAGTGTTAAAATAGTCAATACCGCTATTGGAATTAATGAATGATCCTTTTAACCCTGTTTCAAAATCAACGCTTCCAATGGTCGAGGATATATCCAATTGTGTAGTGTAGATTTCAATATCCTGAGCGGCATCCGTATTAAACCCGAATGTTCTTATAAATTGGTTATTGGTATCAAAATAGTCCGATCGTGCATCTTGGGGATTCTCGAAATTATATTTTGTGTAATGTCCATTTAGTTGCAGGCTTCCCTGTTCTTTAAACTTGTGTTTATAGGTAAGATCCGCAGAATAATTGCTTTTGTCCTCAAGAAGGTCACTTTGTGTGATAAAGGTAGAATCCAGCATGCGTTGTGCATTCCGCATTTCGGTAAACTGTATATTATCGAATGTCTTATCCGGGGAAACCAATAGGGTCGAAGCAAAATTGAGTTCGTTGCTGTCATCAATGGTATAGTCAAGATTTAACTGGGCTGAATGGGTTTTTGCTCTTGTGGTCTTATCATAATCCGTATCCCATCTTGAAAAGATGCCTGTATCGTTTATGAAATTGGTTTCACTTTTTGAGTTCTTAAAGTCCTTTCTGGGACCATGAGTATAGGAAGCAAATAGGTTTAACTTTTTGGTTTTGTAAAAATGAGAGGTCCCAAAGGTATATTTTGGGAAAATGGATTGGGTATAGGTGCTATTGATATTGCCCTTGTACCCCATTGAAATATTCTTACTGGTCACAATATTCAGGACTGGCCCACCTTCGGCATCATACTTCGCCGGAGGATTACCAATGACCTCGACCATTTTTATATGTTCTGCCGGATAATTCTCCAAAAGGTCGCGTACTTCCAGCGCAGACAATTGAACCTTTCGGTCATTGATATAAATAGTAGCTGATTGATTACGCACCTGTAATGCTTCCCCAGTCGCAATAACCCCAGGTGTTCGTTTTAACACATCCCAAGAACTGCCCTGCGATATCACTGTGTTCTCTACATTGAAGATCAGGCGGTCTGCCTTTCGTTCAATCCTCGGTTTCATGGAAGCAACGACCACCTCATCTAAATATTCAACATTTTCACTGATTATAAGGGTCCCCATTTTTGTGTCCTTGTAAACATCAATACCGATTAATTCAGAAGATTTTCCAATATAACTTGCCCTGATCAAATAGGTGTTAGGGAGTACATTAGGTATAACGAACCTGCCATTTTCATCTGCAGAAACCCCTTTTATAATAGTAGTGTCCGCAACCTGATGTAAAAAAATCGTGGCAAAGGAAATGTCTTGGTTATCCCTATCCCTAACTGCCCCAGAAATGGCATAGGTCTGTGCAAACATAGGTGTTGCGTTGGTAAAAGATATTACCAAAAGTAGATATAGGAATTTCACTTAACATTGGGGTTTAATATCAAATCTAACAAAATAAAGCTGCTGTACAAAACCTTATCCTTACATAGCACCGCTAGTGCGTGTATCAAAAATCAACTTTTCTTAGCTATCTTTAACATTCGTTTTAAGCTCAAGCCACGAGGCATTTAGTGGGATACGTTTAAACACAATTAAATGAAAAATAAAAATCCAGTAGGCTTAGGAATAGCATTTGGTGTTGCAGCAGGAAGTTTGATCGGCGTTATAACGAATAATATCAGTTTATGGATTCCCGTGGGAATTGCGATTGGTGCTGGAGTTGGAGGGGCCATAAGAAAAAAACAACAACCATGACAACCATGGTCCTTGGTGCAAACGGGGCGCCGAAAGACGATGGGACTAGCCAAGAAATGGAAGATTTACGTTGGGAATGACTGCATACAAAGTTTTTGAGACAGAAAGATTGCAATTGAAACCGACTTCCGTGGCAGATGCGGAATTCATTGTGGCCTTGATGAACAGCCCGAAATGGCTTGCATATATTGGGGACAGAAATGTAAGGACCGTTGATAGCGCCAAAGCCTATATTGCAAGCAAAATGTTGCCCCAACTCCAAAGATTGGGCTATTCAAGCTATACCATACTGCGAAAATCAGACGATGCCAAAATAGGAACCTGCGGCTTGTTCGACAGGGCGGGCTTGAAAGGGATTGATATCGGATTTGCCTTCCTTCCTGCCTATGAAAAAAAAGGCTATGCCTTTGAGGCCTCCCATAAACTGATAGACATGGCATTCAATACATTTGGAATACCTGAATTAAGTGCGATAACGGCAAAAGACAATAGTGCTTCCCAAACTCTTTTAGGGAAATTGGGACTAAAACCATCTGGCACTTTGAAACTTCCCAATAAAGATGAAGAAGTATTGGTTTTTAAATTAAAAAACAATAAAAAGGTATGATATAGAGTTCAGTAAGTACAAATTGGCCAAAAGCATCATTTTCAAAAATAAAAAATGGGAACAAAAGCAATCGTAACACTGTTACTCCTATCCATAGCCATTAGCTCTTGCTCAAAAGAGAATAATGAAAGTAGCCAACCTTTGGTTTACCCTACATTTGGACCCGAATTAGAGGTAAGCATAAATGGATTAACCTTCGATGCCATGGAACCATTTATAGCTGCAGATGGTAATTATCTGTTTTTCAATAATATAAATGATGGGGTCGAAACCAAATTATTTTATGCAACCAAGGTGAATGATTCAACATTCACTTTTGTAGGGGAGTTGATAGGAACAAACCAAACAACAGCATCCCATTTGGACGCCGTCCCTGATATGGACGCCAATGGTAATTTCTATTGGACATCAACTCGGGATTACCCGGCGGAATTGGACAATCTTTTTTACGGTGTTTTTAATGCCGGCAACGTTAATGGTATTGCAAGGGTCCGTGGGGATTTTAATATGAACATTCCAGGTTGGCTTATAATGGATCACGGCATAAGTCTAGATGGTCAATTTTTGTATTTCAACAATGCAAGATTTGACGATCAAAATTGTATTGGACCTTGCGAAACACAGTTGGGAGTTGCCCAAAAGGTCAATGCCACAACATTCAATACGCTGCCAGATTCTGAAACGATCTTGCAAAATATCAACGATACCGATTATGTGTATTACGCGCCATGTATAAGCAGTGATAATCTGGAACTGTACTATACGAGATACTTAAAAGGGCCCATTATTACCAGCACGACTTTGGAGATTTGTGTCGCAATTAGGAAGAATGCCCAAGATTCATTTTCAATCCCAAAAGTGTTGTTTTCAGAAACTATTTCCGATTTAATCGAAGCCCCTACTTTAACCGTGGATAAAAACATCATCTATTATCATAAAAAAATACCCGGTTCCCATAAAATAGTAATGAGATACCGTAATTCGTTATAGCGAATTGCTCAGACGGAATTTAAAATTATAATACATTTTTTGTCATTCCGTGCTTTACACGGAATCCAACTGGGGCAGGAATGACAGGTAAAACAACTACAATACCTCTAATAATCCAACAATCCAATTATTCTCCCTTATTGGTTTAAAACTCCTAATAAAAACCATAGGAAATTTTAATATTTACTTCGTATCTTTAATACCTTACCTATCGTTCAATAGGGTTAAGGACAAAACCCGTGAACAGGCTAATAATAAGCGGTTATCCCAAATTAATAAGGTCTAAAACAAGACTAAGTGCAGTTTTGACAACTTGAATAATTAAAGAAATGGGCAAAGAGAATAATGAAATAGAGCTTGGGTTTTTAGACCACGTAGCCATTCGCGTAAAAGACATGGATGTCACTGCCGAATGGTATCAACAAGTGCTGGGGCTTAAAAAATATCAGTTGCCCAAATGGGGTGATTACCCAATATTTTTGCTTTGCGGAAAATCAGGAATAGCTTTATTTCCGGCAAATACACATGATATCGAACTTGAATCAATTTCAAACAATGTGAAAATCGATCATTTTGCTTTTAACGTTACCAAGGAAAATTTTGAGAAAGCAAAAAAAAGATATACTGAACTGAATTTGGAATTCACCATTAAAGACCATTATTATTTTCATTCCATGTACACAGAAGATCCCGACGGGCATACCGTTGAATTGACGACGATCATGGTTGACGAAAATGAATTTTATTTATAAGGATGAAAGGAATTTGCACTTTATATTCGGTTATAACCAGTTAGTGGTAATTAAAAACAAAAACTAATGAGTTTACTTACTGTCGGTGTTTTCGGAACATCTAGAAAAAAACAGGAAAAAAGAGTACCTATCCATCCCGATCAATTGGATTGGATAGATCGAGAGGTCAGAAGTCATCTGCTTTTTGAAGAGGGATATGGCTTACCATTTGGAATGAATGACGCCGAACTCGGTGCACTTAGCGGTGGCGTCTGTAGTCGGGCCGAGCTCTTTCAGCGCTGTGATATCACTTTATTGGCTAAACCGGTACAGGAAGATTTTGATGAGATGAAAGACGGGACCATCCATTGGGGTTGGCCACACTGCGTACAACAAAGAGGTATTACACAAACAGCTATTGATCGAAAGCTGACACTTATCGCCTGGGAGGCCATGCATCGTTGGTCAGCTCGCGGAGATTGGCAAATGCATATCTTTCAAAACAATAATGAAATTGCCGGATATGCCGGGGTACACCACGCCATGAACCTGACGGGAATCGATGGAAACTATGGGCCAAATCGCAAGGCAGTTGTGATTAGTTTCGGTTCGGCAAGCAGAGGTGCCATTCGCGCATTGCAAGCCAGAGGCATACAGGACATTACAGTGTTTACACAACGACATTATTTTCTGTTGGCTGACCAAATGGCCGGGGTCAATTATTATCATTTCGATGAAGATGAAGAAGGTAATCTGATTTCGCTTCATCCCAGTCATCAAGCCCGGCCCTTTGTTGAAGAATTGGTAAATGCAGATATTATAGTGAATGGTATCCTCCAGGATACCGATCACCCCATACTGTTGGTGCCAGAAGAGCAAAATGATCGTCTGAAGCCGGGTTGCCTAATTGTGGATGTCAGTTGCGATGAAGGTATGGGCTTTTCATTTGCCAAACCTACTGATTTTGAGACACCGATTTTCAAAGTAGGAAAGGTAATTTATTATGCTGTAGACCATACGCCTTCATATCTATGGAATGCCGCCACCTGGGAAATATCCAACAGTCTGATTCCTTATTTGCCCATCATAATGGGTGGTCCTGAAAAATGGGAATTAAGTGAAACAGTCCGTCGAGCTATTGAGATCAAAAACGGAATTATACAAAATCCAAAAATCGCATCTTTTCAGAACAGATCAAGCGAATATCCCCATCGTGAACTTTCGATAGCGACCTAATGGTGTGCTCTTTCTATACTAAAATTCAGCATTATGAAGAACAAAAGGCTTAAATTCATCCTACTCACCGTAGTAATGCTATTACTCGTACCGTTAATAGCGATGCAGTTCACAGCAGAAGTAAATTGGACGCCTATGGATTTTATCGTCGCGGGTGTGATACTCCTCGGCACAGGGTTGATTTTTGACCTTATACTAAGAAAAATAAAAAATAACAATTACCGAATTCCTATCGCTGCAGCGCTGCTGATAGTTCTTCTCCTTTTTTGGGCAGAACTTGCCGTAGGCATATTCGGCACACCGCTTGGTGGAAGCTGAATGATAATTGAAAAATAGAACACGGCAGACAACAAGGGTTATAACAACTTAGCTTTCATAGTAGACCAGGGTAATCACTAATGGAAAAGAAGAATAGTGTATATATAGCAACAAGTTTGGATGGGTATATCACCGATAAAAATGGGGGTATTGCATGGCTTGATTCAATCCCATTTCCCAAGGATGAGGATATGGGCTATTACAAATTCACCAAGGACATTGATGCCCTTGTGATGGGCCGCGCCACCTTCGAAACCGTCCTTGGGTTTGATGTTGATTGGCCGTACAAAAAGCCCGTATTCGTATTGAGTTCTTCTATGACCGAAATACCTGAAAGCCACAAGGGGAAAGCGTACTTGGCACAAGGAACCCTATCTGAAATTTTAGCGCAAATCCATAAGAAAGGATGTTTACGCCTTTATATGGATGGGGGAAATACAATCACTGGTTTTTTGAGGGAAGATCTGATTGACGAGATGGTAATCACAGTCTTTCCGATTCTATTGGGAGGTGGGGCTCCATTATTTTCTGAACTCCCTAATACATTGGAATTTGAATTGGTTGCCTCAAAAGTGTATTTCAAGCAATTGGTGCAACACCATTATAGAAGAAAAAGATAACCCAAAAACACCAATGCCAACGACAGGAGTATTAAAAATATAAATAAGAACAGCAGATGATAAAAAAACAGCGCTATTTACACTTTTCCATGAAGTACACATTGGTTTTCAACCTAATCCTAGGCCTTAACGGCTTATTCGCCCAGCAAGTCACGATTCCGATCAGTTCAGAAGCGTTTACAATGCTGCTGCAAACCGATGAAGACGAGCTCTTGAAAACGGTCTATTTTGGGGAGTCCCTCGCTAATGAAAGTGAGTATGCCTCCGTCTCCGATATGTACCATTTCAAGGATAATAATATTGGTATTGGCAATGCAACCTACACCCCTGCTGGAACCTGGAATTTATCAGAACCTGCCATTCAGGTCATACATGCCGATGGCAATACGTCTCTGGATCTGCGCTATGTAAGTCACACTACCAAAAACCTGGAAGACAATATTACGCTTACGAGCATTCTATTGAAAGACCCAGTATATGCATTTCAGGTCACCTTATTCTACAAGGTCTTTCTTAAGGAAAATGTATTAGAGCAATGGACGGAAATCAAGCACAATGAAAAAAAGAGGGTCACCTTACAGAAATTCAGTTCGGCCAATCTATACTTTACCCAAAAGGATTTTTACCTGACCACCTATCATAATCAATGGGCAAAAGAGATGCAGCCCAATACGACGAAATTGACAAGGGGCATAAAATCAGTGGATTCCAAATTGGGGGCTAGGGCCATGTTGTTACAATCCCCGAACTTTATCCTGTCTTTTGACCAACCGGCCTCTGAAAAAGAAGGTATGGTCATTTTGGGCCAATTGGCATGGAGCGGCAATTTCAAATTGGAATTTGAAGTGGATTCCTATGATAATCTGCGCTTTCTTGCTGGTATTAATCCCTATGCTTCGGAATATTCCCTTGCCAAGGATACAGTTTTTAAAACACCCTCTTTGATCTATGCGATTTCAAATAATGGTACTGGGGAAGCTAGCCGTAATCTTCATTCATGGGCCCGGAAATACAGGGTCTTGGACGGGGAAGGTGAGCGACTGACATTACTTAATAATTGGGAGGCCACCTACTTCGATTTTGATGAGGATAAAATTTCAGCCTTGTTTAAGGACGCCAAAGACCTGGGTGTAGATCTGTTCTTATTGGACGATGGCTGGTTCGGCAATAAATACCCAAGAAATAGTGATAAATCAGGATTGGGGGATTGGCAAGAGAATGTCAAGAAACTGCCGCACGGTATTGGGTATTTGGTCAAGGAAGCGAAAAAGGAAGGGGTAAAATTCGGCATTTGGATCGAACCGGAAATGGTGAACCCCAAAAGTGAGTTGTACGAAAAGCATTTGGATTGGGTCATTCGACAGCCCGAAAGGCCAGAGGTTTATTTTCGAAATCAACTCGTCCTGGATTTGTCCAACCCCGAAGTGCAGGATTTTGTGTTCGGTATAGTCGATAAACTATTTACCGATAATCCGGAGCTGGCATTCATCAAATGGGACTGTAACTCCGTAATCTATAATGCCCACTCTACCTACTTAGCGGGCAAGGATCTGCCACAATCACACCTGTATATTGAGTATGTGCAGGGTTTATATAAGGTATTGGAGAGGGTACGGAAAAAATACCCAAAAGTGCCTATCATGTTATGTTCCGGTGGGGGTGGCCGCGGGGATTATGAACTATTGAAATACTTCACCGAATTTTGGCCCAGTGATGATACAGACCCGCTTGAACGCATTTTTATGCAATGGGATTATTCTTATTTTTTTCCATCTATAGTGACCGATAACCATGTGACTAATTGGGGAAAGCAAGCCATCAAGTACAAAGTTGATGTTGCCAGTATGGGGAAGTTGGGTTTTGATATTGTGGCCAGCGAACTCGAACCCAAGGAGCTACTTTTTTGCAAGGAGGCGATAGGCAATTACCATTCGTTTAAAGATGTGGTCTGGCATGGGGATTTGTTTCGTTTAATGAACCCCTACCAAAATGAAAGTGCGGCCTTGATGTATGTGGCGGCCAATAAAAGCAAGGCCATTGTTTTTAATTATCTAGTCAACAATCGGGTTTCCTTCCATACGAATATTGAACCTGTACGATTGGATGGGTTGGATGGCACGAAACAATACAGGGTCAAGGAGCTGAATCTGTATCCAGGAAGCCAATCAAGTATAGATACAGCGCGGATTTATTCAGGGGATTTTTTAATGAAAATCGGTATAAACCCCAACATTAATCTTAGAAGAACAAGCGTTGTTTTGGAAGTAACGGAAGTATTGGAGTAATTAGCCCGCATTTGTTTGTTATTCGTATTCGAACCCTTATAGTGCATTGAATAATTGAAACTATGAATTATGGAATTGACCACTGAAAATTTAAAAAAATCCATCAGGAATGAAATCGATGATTTAGAAGGAACATGGGACCGTCTCAATGCTGCTATTGAAGCGCGTGTCAAGGAAATCGAAGCCGAAAAAAAAGCGGGAAAATCACCGATTCCGAGCATTGAATTTGAAGATGTGCTCAACAATCCCGAAGCGATAGATAAGGAGTGGATCAAAAAGAAAGGATGCCTGATCATAAAAAATGTGTTCCCGCGGGAGATGGCTGAAGCTTGGAACACCGAAGTGGAAGACTATCTGGAACGCAATGATTATTTGGGGCAAAAAATAAACGCAGAGGACAACTACTTTGGCAGCCTTAAAGATAGTAAACCACAGGTGTACGGTATTTACTGGAGCAAGCCCCAGATTGAAGCCCGGCAGCATAAGAACATGTTCAAAGTACAATGCTTTTTAAACGGACTTTGGAACGATCATGGCCAGTTTAGTAGTGATAAAATATTGAGTTATGCCGACCGTATTCGCATGCGCGAACCGCAGGATACCTCCTTCGGGCTTTCACCCCACTTGGATAGTGGTTCTGTAGAACGTTGGTTGGAGCCCAATTACCGCAAAACCTATGACCCTATTTTTAAGGGAAACTGGGAAGACTTTGATCCCTTTGATCTATCGTCGCGATTAGAAGTGGACTTTATACCGTCGCCAGCGGTATGTAGGGTATTTAGGGCCTTTCAAGGGTGGACAGCATTGACCGCCCAAGGCGAAGGGGACGGCACCTTACAGGTGATCCCTTTCATTAAAGAAGCGACAAGTTATTTAATGTTGCGCCCTTTTTTAGACGATGTGCCCTATGAAGATTGGTGTGGTTCATTGGCCAAAAAAGCCTTTAATGTGAGCAAGGAATGGCATGCACCCCTTATTAAGGGATTGTGTAGTATTCCAAAACTGCAACCAGGGGATACCGTTTGGTGGCATCCCGATTTAATTCATTCCGTAGAAAAGAAGCATGAAGGGGACCACTATAGCAACGTTATGTTCATTGGGGCCACTCCGTACTGTGAGAAGAACAAAAAGTATATTCAAATTCAAAAAGAGCACTTTTTGGAAGGTCGTTCCGCCCCTGATTTTGCTGCTGAAGACCGTGAGGTAAAGTATAAGAACAGGGCCACTTTTGATGATCTGACCGATCTGGGTAAAAAAGCAATGGGGTTTTTAGATGGGTAGTGAAGGTATAGTTTATTAGGTTGTCATTCCGTGCTTAGCGCTGAACTTGTTTCAGTATGATACGGAATCCACTCGGTTGATGAATATGGATTCCTGCCAGAGTTTATCCTGAGCCAAGTTGAAAGGCAGGAATGACAAGGAGAAAGTATTCTCCTTCGAAGGGGATTAGGAAGACACAATGACGTAAGACTATACTTTTTTCAGACCTCCGCAACTACAATTTAACTATCTTTAGGTCAGGTAGTTTATGCTCATCTTAAAAAGTCAAAACCAAGGAAACATTCTCCGTTTCATAAAAATAGTTTCGAATGAAAAACTCGTTGTACAAGCTTCTCTTTATCTGTTTTGGGCTCCTGTTACTCACATGCAAGCAGAATCAAACTGCAGATTCCAAGGTCAATGTTCCCGCCCCTAAAGTATCCACAGCCTACAAGGCTCCCATTTTCAATACCGATGACCGTATGGCTAAGGTTGCCCAATTGGGACCTGAATTGGAGCAGCTCATGGTAGCACATGCCAAAGCGAAAAATATACCCGGTATTGCCTATGGTATCGTTGTCGATAACGAACTGGTGCTATCAGGCGCCACGGGCACAATCAATTTGGAGGTTGAGACGGATGCAACACCACAATCCGTCTTTCGCATTGCCTCCATGACCAAGAGTTTTACGGCCATGGCCATTTTAAAATTAAGGGATGAGGGTAAGTTGCTATTGAGTGATCCAGTAAGCAAGTACATCCCTGAAATGGCAAAGGTGACCTATCTTACAGCCGATAGTCCCACCATCAACATTGAAAACCTGTTGACCATGACTGCAGGTTTCCCCGAGGACAATCCGTGGGGCGATCGCCAATTGCATGAACCTGATGCAATGCTGATCGATCTTATTGATCAAGGCGTCTCTTTTTCAAATGCCCCTTCCTACACATTTGAATATAGCAATACGGGCTATGCGCTGCTTGGAAAGATTGTTTCACGGGTATCGGGCATGCCTTATCAGCAATATATTAAGATGAATATTTTACAACCCTTGGGGATGGAACATACCTTTTGGGAATATGACAATGTACCCAAAGAACAATTGGCCATTGGCTACCGTTGGGAAGATAAAAAATGGAAGTTGGAACCCATGCTTCATGATGGGGCTTACGGGGCGATGGGCGGCTTGATCACTTCCATAGAAGATTATAGTAAATACGTAAGTTTTCAGCTCTCTGCTTGGCCTCCAAGAAGTGATGCCGATAATGGGCCTGTTAAAAGGAGTTCGCTTCGGGAAATGCAAACACCTAAATATCCCAGATTATATGCGAAGGCTACGGACTATAATGGGGATCCCTGTGCCGTAATGTCAGGTTATGGTTATGGATTGGGG
>JBATIW010000431.1:0-2267 GCA_049668005.1 Maribacter sp. | reverse complement strand
GGTTTCTTGGGAGGATAGGTCTTTGTTTTTTTATTGGACACGACGCTATCCCGAACTGTATCACAATATGGCACTCCAAAAAGGGTCATTTAAATTGGTTGCAAATACAGATTTTGATTCAGCTGTAGCGGATTTCGACTTGTTCAATATCAAAGAAGACCCCTATGAACAACATAATTTAGTTCAGCAAAGAAACAAGCAGGCAGTATCTCTGAAATCAGAAATGGATTTACGTTATAATGAATTGATACAATCTCCCAATCTAATAAATCCCCCACGTATTCAGGTAGGAAGCGATGATGAAAACCCAGTTTTTCTTAATAGAAATGATGCCGATGGTGAAAGGGGAATTTGGGCTCAGGAAGAGATATATGGAAAATGGAGAGTGTCCATTACTGAAGCATATTACAATGTCAAATTCAGATTTGTAAAACCTGTTCCCAAAGGGGGCAAGTTGTATCTTGAGACTGGTACCCGAATCAATCAAGCAAAAAATGATACCGACAATGTTGATTTCTTGGAAATGAAAAATGTATTCCTTCCAAAGATGGACTGTGATTTAATTCCTTTTTACTTGGTGGGAGGTAAAAAAATATTCCCGTTTTGGGTTGAAATGCAAAAACTAAATTAGAATCAATTATACTGAAAAATGAAAAAGCTACTACTTGTATTACTGGCATTAACAACATCAATTGGCATTGCACAAACCGCCGAGGATTATTTCAAGCCTCTTAAATATCGAAATATAGGACCATTTCGGGGCGGAAGGTCCGTTATGGCTACAGGTGTAGTCGGCGACCCAATGACCTATTATATGGGAACTACTGGAGGGGGACTTTGGAAAACTTCCGATGCTGGGGTTCGTTGGGAAAACATTTCTGATGGGTATTTTGAATTGGGCTCAGTAGGCGCCATTGCTGCCTCTGCCTCGAACCCTAATATTCTATATTGTGGAATGGGCGAGCATGCACCGAGAGGCGTAATGACTTCCTATGGGGACGGCGTTTATAAGTCTACAGACGCTGGTAAGACATGGCAAAAAATGGGACTGGAGGCTACACAACATATTGCCCGAATCGTAATTCATCCCACAAATCCCGATATTGTTTATGTAGCGGCCCAAGGGGCACTTTATGGCCCGAATAGAGAAAGAGGTATATATAAATCAACGGATGGTGGAGAACATTGGAAAAAGGTCTTATTCGTGAATAAATTAACGGGTTGTTCAGAATTATCTATGGATGCCAATTATCCCGAAATCATGTACGCCGCAATGTGGCACCACCAAAGGAAACCCAATATGGTAATCAGTGGTGGCGAAGGGAGTGGCATGTACAAATCTACCGATGGTGGTGAAAGCTGGTTTAAAATCGAAAAAGGTTTGCCAAAGGAAAAAGGTAAAATGGCCGTCTCTGTAAGCCCTGCCAATTCCAACAAAGTATATGCGGTTGTTGAAAGTGATTCAGACAAGGACAAAGGTGGGCTTTTCGTGTCCAACGATGCGGGAAAAAACTGGAGTATGGCCAGCGGGGATAATCGTTTGGTACAACGCGCATGGTACTATACTGAAGTATTTACCGACCCAAATGACGAGAATACGGTCTATGTAATGAGTGCCCCCGCTTTGCGTTCAATTGACGGTGGGAAAACCTGGGAAACTTTATCGGGTACGCATGGTGATTATCACGACTTGTGGATCAATCCAGACAATTCCAAGAATATGGTCATCGCCAATGATGGAGGAGCTGCAATCAGTTTTAATTTTGGGAAGACATGGTCATCACAAGACATAATGCCCACCGCCCAGTTTTATAGGATCAGTGTGGATAATTTATTCCCTTATAATATTTATGGCGGCCAGCAAGACAATACTTCGGTAAGAATCGCCAGTCTTTCTTTGGGAAGAAGTGGAATTACAGAACAGGATTGGACCTATGCTGCGGGTGGGGAGAGTGCCTTTTTGGCCTTTGACCCCGACAATCCCAGATATGTTTTAGGGGGAAGTTATTTAGGCACCATTGAGGCTTTGGATATGCATTCAAAAGCATCAACCAAAATAATGGCCGCACCCATTCAATATTTAGGCAGGGAAGCCCGGAACATGAAATATCTGTATAATTGGAACGCACCTATTATATGCTCACAGCACGAACCTGAAACTTATTATCATTGTGCGCAATTGGTGTTACGCACTAAGGATATGGGGGTTACCTGGGAAGAAATATCCCCGGACTTAACACGTAACATGGACGATAAGCAAGGAAAAG
>JBATIW010000430.1:0-6011 GCA_049668005.1 Maribacter sp. | reverse complement strand
TATTGGTGGGCCTATTGGGCAATGATGAGTTGTAACGTATTTTCACCACAATTCATGTGGTTCAAAAAACTACGTACTAGCATTATGTTCTCTTTCTTTATTTCTATTATTGTGAACATAGGAATGTGGTTTGAACGTTTTGTGATCATTGTTACCTCATTACATAGGGATTATTTACCTTCTTCATGGAGTATGTTCTCTCCAACCTATATAGATGTAGGTATATTCATAGGTACAGTAGGGTTCTTCTTTTTGCTGTTCTTATTGTACGCAAGGACATTTCCTGTAATTGCACAAGCTGAGGTTAAAACAATTTTGAAATCTTCTGGCGAGAGATACAAAAAGCTTAGGGAGGCGGGTAAACCATTATATCAAATCAGCGGGACTGCCACTGTTAAGGAAGATGTTGCAAAAGTTAAAGAGGTGGTAGAGAAAACAGCTGAAGATGCGAATAAGGATGTTTCTAGTTTACTGGATTCCATCGGAACGTTCGATGCAAGTACAGATACCGCTGATGATCTTAAAAAGGTAAAAGGTATTGGTCCCCAAATGGAGAAAACCTTGAACCAGATAGGTATTTTTAAATTCGCTCAGGTGAGTCGTATGACAGAAAAAGAATATAACTTGTTGGATTCAATTACCAAATCATTCCCAGGAAGAGCGCAACGCGATGATTGGGCCGGACAAGCTAAAAAGTTAAATAACAATTAATAGGATATGGCATCTAAAGTTATTCATGCATATTATAATGATGACGACGTGCTAATGCATGCCGTCAAGAAGGTTAAGGACGCCAAACATCATATAGAGGAAGTGTATTGCCCCTTTCCAGTTCACGGCCTTGATAAAGCTATGGGCTTGGCACCAACAAGAATTGCCATAACATCATTTATATATGGTTGTGTTGGTCTGATCGTGTCAATTGTCATGATGAATTATATCATGATTCAGGATTGGCCTCAGGATATTGGTGGTAAACCAAGTTTTAGTTATTTGGAGAACATGCCGGCATTTGTACCAATAATGTTTGAGTTAACGGTTTTCTTTGCAGCGCATTTAATGGTAATTACTTTTTACCTGAGAAGTAGGCTGTGGCCATTCAAAAAAGCGGAGAACCCGGATGTTAGAACAACCGATGATCATTTTGTAATGGAGTTGGCAATTCATGATAACGAAAAGGAATTAAAGAATTTATTGATGGATACCGGTGCGGTAGAGATTAATGTTTCAGAAAAGTAGTCATAAGATGATGAAAAGTATTATAAATCTAGGAATGGTATTTGGTTTGGTCCTGTTTTTTGCGGCTTGTGCAGATAAGGATAGGCCGAATTACCAGTATATGCCAAACATGTACGAACCGGTAAGCTATGAAGCTTATCAAAAAGTTGAATTTCTTCCCAATGCTTCAGAAGCAATGCCTCCGGCAGAGAATACTATTGCAAGGGGATTTATGCCTTATGATATTGAAAATACAATGGAAGGAAAGGAGCTTGCAAGGCTTATGAAAAGCCCATTGGATTCATTGAATAGTGAAATTAACTTGGCAAAAGGAAAAGAACTTTATGACATCTACTGTGCAATTTGCCACGGAAGCAAGGGAGATGGTCAAGGGACATTGGTTAAAAGGGAAAAAATTCTTGGTGTGCCAAGTTATGCAGATGTTGCACGTAATATAACGGTTGGTACTGCAAATCATGCCATTTATTACGGTTTGAACGCAATGGGTTCCCATGCGTCACAATTGAACCCTGAAGAACGTTGGCAAGTGTCCGAGTACGTTATGAAATTGAAACAAGATTTATAAAATAATACATAGATTAAGATATGTACACGTTTTCAAATAGACTAAAAATTGCTTCCTTCATATTGATGGCGGTTGGGTTATTGGGTATAGGTGTTGGATTTATGTCAGCTCCCAGTACTGCAGAAGAAGCTAAGGCCATGGTTGCCAGCCATGATGATGGCCCTGGTGATGCAAATGCCGTTGAAGCTTCGCAAGTTGCTTCCGACACCCATGGTGAAGAAGCCCATGGCGAAAGTCACGATTCAGCTCATGATGAGCATGTTTTACATCAATTACAGAATAAACCTTGGGCGGCATTGTATGTGGCAGCCTTTTTCTTCTTTATGATTGCATTAGGGGTGTTGGCGTTTTATGCTATACAACGTGCCTCACAAGCCGGTTGGGCCCCATTATTATTTCGGGTTATGGAAGGAATTACCGCATATTTGGTGCCAGGGGGGATTATTGTTTTCGTTATATTGGTTTTATCCGTAATGCATATGAATCACTTGTTTGTTTGGATGGATGCTGATGTCGTTGCAAATGATAAATTGCTACAGGGTAAAGCAGGTTTCTTAAACCCAACTTTCTTTTTAGTAAGGGCAGCTATCTTTTTAGGGGGCTGGATTCTTTATAGGGAATATTCAAGAAAATTATCCTTAAAACAAGACGAATCAAATGATAACTCAAATTTTAAATTGAATTTTAGAATTTCAGCGGCCTTTTTGGTTTTCTATTTAATATCCGAGTCCATGATGTCCTGGGATTGGATCATGAGTGTTGATCCGCATTGGTTCAGTACATTGTTTGGATGGTATGTTTTTGCAAGCATGATTGTTTCTGGTATTACGGTCATTGCCATGGTTACCATCTATCTGAAATCCAAAGGGTATTTACAGGATGTAAATGATAGTCATATTCATGATTTGGCCAAATATATGTTCGGTTTTAGTGTTTTTTGGACCTATCTATGGTTTTCTCAATTCATGTTGATTTGGTATTCCAATATCCCTGAGGAAGTAACCTATTTTGTAACTCGTATAGAAGATTATAATCTACCTTTCTTTGGCATGGTTGCCATGAATTTTGTTTTACCTATATTATTATTGATGAACAGTGATTATAAAAGAATCAATTGGTTCGTAATCATGACTGGTATCATTATATTGGCAGGGCATTATATAGATATTTTCAATATGATCATGCCATCAACCGTTGGTGATCAATGGTCAATTGGTATTCCTGAAATAGGGGCTATCTCGTTTTTTGCCGGTTTATTCATATTCTGGGTATTCAGGGCATTGACAAAAGCACCTCTTCAACCAAAACGAAATCCGTTTATCGAAGAGAGTAGACATTTTCATTATTAATAAGTATTAAAGAATAACATCAAATAATACAATGACTATATTATTGATTTTAGCTGTTTTAGTTTTAGTGGCAATTGCGATTTGGCAAATGACCAAGATTTTTGAATTGTCACAAATTAAAACCGTAGACTCCCAAGTAGCCAATGATCAGGATAACAAATACAATGGGTATTTGTTGTTCCTGTTTTTGATATTTATTTATGGGATAACCATTTTTAGCTTTTGGAAATACAGTAAGATCCTTTTACCTGAAGCTGCCTCTGCACATGGTGGTGAATATGATTATTTAATGTTGGTATCCTTCATTATAATTTTCATTGTACAGACCATAACCCAAGCATTATTACATTACTTCGGTTTTAAGTATAAAGGTAAAAAGGGGAGTAAGGCACTTTTCTATGCGGATAATGACAGGCTGGAGTTTATTTGGACCATAATCCCTGTAATCGTTTTAGCTGGTCTGATACTATGGGGATTATATACTTGGACCAACATTATGGATATCAATGATGAGGATGATCCATTGATCGTTGAGCTTTATGCACAACAATTCAATTGGACCGCAAGATATGCAGGTGATGATAATGTTCTTGGTAGTGCCAATGTGAGGATGATTGATATTGATAAGGCTAATATTTTAGGAATTGACGAATCTGACTCTTATGCCAAGGATGATATTATTGTGAAAGAATTACACTTGCCAGTAGGAAGAAAAGTAAACTTTAAAATGCGCTCTCAAGACGTATTGCATTCTGCTTATATGCCTCATTTTAGGGCACAAATGAACTGTGTTCCTGGGATGACTACCCAGTTTTCTTTTACACCAACTATTACAACAGCGGATATGAGGTTAAAACCGGATGTTGTTGATAAGGTAAAGCGAACAAATGCCATAAGGGCTGAAAGGGCGGCAGCAGGTATCGAAAATTCGGATCCTTGGGAGTACGACTATATTCTTCTATGTAATAAAATATGCGGTAAATCCCATTACAATATGCAAATGAAGATTATCGTGGAAGAAGAAGAAGAGTACAATAAATGGATTGCTGAACAGCAAACCTTTGCTCAAACAATGGCATCAGTTCAATAATATAGGAAAATAAAAGAAACAAAAAACAAAGATTTATGTCGGCCACAGTACATGCACATATAGAAGACCACGCAGATGATCACGGGCATCATCACAAGGAAACTTTTGTGACCAAATACATTTTTAGTCAAGATCATAAGATGATTTCAAAGCAGTATTTGATTACTGGTTTGATAATGGGTTTCATAGGTATCGCAATGTCATTAATGTTTAGAATGCAGTTGGCTTGGCCAGGCGAGTCTTTCCCAATATTCGAGGCATTGCTCGGAGATTGGGCACCTAATGGTGTGATGGATGCCGATATTTATTTGGCATTGGTTACCATTCATGGTACGATAATGGTCTTCTTTGTACTTACTGCTGGTTTAAGTGGTACTTTCAGTAACTTACTTATTCCGCTGCAGATTGGTGCACGTGATATGGCCTCCGGCTTTTTGAACATGGTGTCATACTGGCTGTTCTTTTTATCAAGTGTTATCATGGTTTTATCACTATTCGTTGAGGCAGGACCGGCATCTGCTGGATGGACAATTTATCCTCCGTTAAGTGCCCTACCAATGGCACAGTCAGGCTCAGGAATGGGTATGACCTTATGGTTGGTTTCAATGGCCATCTTCATTGCTTCTTCTTTATTGGGTTCATTGAACTACATTGTAACCGTGATTAATTTAAGAACCAAAGGAATGTCAATGACCAGATTGCCATTATCTATTTGGGCATTTTTTGTTACGGCCATAATAGGTGTGGTATCATTCCCTGTGCTATTATCAGCAGCATTATTATTGATAATGGATAGGGGTTTTGGAACTTCTTTCTTTCTTTCTGATATATTTATACAAGGAGAAGTTTTACATTATCAGGGTGGCTCACCAGTATTATTTGAGCATTTGTTTTGGTTCTTAGGACATCCAGAAGTATATATTGTATTATTACCGGCCTTGGGTATAACTTCTGAAGTTATGTCTACCAACGCACGTAAGCCTATTTTTGGTTATCGTGCCATGATCGCTTCAATAATTGCTATTGCTTTCTTATCGACTATTGTTTGGGGCCATCACATGTTTATATCCGGTATGAATCCATTCCTGGGATCTGTCTTTACTTTTACAACATTATTGATAGCCATTCCTTCTGCGGTAAAGGCCTTCAATTATATTACCACACTTTGGAAAGGTAACTTGCAATTGAATCCTGGAATGCTGTTTTCCATAGGTTTGGTATCCACTTTCATTACTGGTGGTCTAACAGGAATAATCCTTGGGGATAGTACATTGGATATTAATGTTCATGATACCTATTTCGTTGTTGCCCACTTCCACTTGGTAATGGGTATATCTGCTCTTTATGGTTTATTCGCAGGGGTTTACCATTGGTTCCCAAAGATGTTCGAGGGTAAAATGATGAATAAAAATTTGGGATATGTCCATTTTTGGATAACTGCAATCTGTGCTTATGGGGTTTTCTTCCCAATGCACTTTGTTGGTATGGCCGGGGTACCAAGACGTTATTATCAAAACACCGCATTCCCTATGTACGATGAATTAACGGATGTTCAATTTTTAATGACCGTGTTCGCTTTGATTGCCGGCCTTGCTCAATTGGTTTTCTTGTACAACTTTATCTCGAGTATGTTTTATGGTAAGAAAGGGCCTCAGAATCCTTGGAAATCGAATACTTTGGAATGGACAGCTCCACAGGAACATATGCATGGTAACTGGCCAGGTGCCATACCCCATGTGCACCGTTGGGCTTATGATTATAGTAAGAC
>JBATIW010000429.1:0-11266 GCA_049668005.1 Maribacter sp. | reverse complement strand
ATATTATAGTGATCGCACTTGGCATAAAAAATGGGGACGAAGAAGGCCATTCTTTGCAATCGGGGCCATTTTGGCTACTATAGCATTATTTTCCATGCCCAATTCAACTGCACTTTGGATGGCTGTTATTATGCTTTGGCTAATGGATGCGTCTATTAATATTAGTATGGAGCCCTTTAGGGCCTTTGTAGGCGATATGTTACCCAACTCACAACGGACCAGTGGTTTTGCCATGCAGAGTTTCTTTATTGGTATTGGGGCAATTATAGCCTCTGCCCTACCCTATATTTTCACGAATTGGTTTGGAATAAGTAATATCGCAGCAGATGGTGGCATTCCCGATGCCGTAAAATGGTCTTTTTATCTCGGTGGGATTGCCTACTTCTCGGCCGTTATGTGGACAGTTTTCAATACTGAGGAATATCCGCCAGATGATTTGGAGAAACTTAAAGCAGAGAATGCGGAAACTGGGGTCTTCACAGGTTTAGCAGAATCCTTTATGGGCATTTTTAAAATGCCAAAAACCATGGTACAATTATCATTTGTTCAATTCTTTTCTTGGTTTGCCCTTTTTGCCATGTGGATCTATACTACCTCCGCAGTAACAAGTCATGTTTATGGTACATCTGACACTACTTCAGCTCTTTATAATGAAGGCGCTGACTGGGTGGGAATATGTTTTGCTGTGTACAACGGGGTTGCTGCATTAGTTGCATTTTTACTTCCTGTTGTTGCCAAGACATTGAGTAGACGCATTACTCATTTGTTGGCTTTGACCATAGGGGGCATCGGCTTATTATCAATAAACTTCATTTCAGACCCCAACCTCTTATTGGTGTCAATGATTGGCGTTGGTATTGCTTGGGCAAGTATTCTTTCAATGCCCTATGCCATGCTATCAAGTATACTACCTGCTAATAAAATGGGATATTATATGGGCGTTTTCAACTTTTTTATTGTTATTCCACAGATTGTGGCCGCAGGTATTCTTGGGTTTCTCTTGAGATCATTTTTTGAAAATGATTCTATCTACGCCTTGATTCTTGGTGGTGTTTCCATGTTTATTGCCGCGCTGTTTTGTTTAATTGTCCAAGATAACGAAGTCCAAGCCGGGACTGCCAATGCATAAAATGGGACATACAATTTAAATCAATATTTAATTTACCCATTGGTGAGCATAAGTTCATATTCAAATTTCCCTTCTTAAAAGAGACTTGAAATATTTTTGTTATTTCCTTATAAATCAGTAACTTATAATGAACTACAAAACGCATTCAATGGGAACTGTTAAATCATTGAATAAATGGGCCAATGCCCATTCGTATTATCTGATCGATTTGATCCGAGTGGCATTTGGGATTTTTCTTTTTGCCAAAGGGGTTGATTTTATGTCAAACTTCACCCAGATGGCAGAAGTCATAAAACCATTTGAAAATATGCCCGGCGGTATGCTGATTATCCATTATATCGCTCCGGCCCATTTCGTGGGTGGTTTTTTAATAGTAATTGGTTTACTTACCCGATGGGCCGTAATAGCTCAGTTACCCATATTAATTGGCGCCGTACTTGTGAATTTTTTAGGGGAAATGAATGCTAATAATCTAATCGTAGCATCAGTAGCTTTGCTTATCTGTTTGTTTTTTTTAATCTATGGTTCGGGCAAACACTCATCTGACTTTTATCTAAAAATGCAGAAATAGAACTCCAAATTCTTTATAAACCGGAGTAAATCATATATTTTTCTTGGATATTAACTTAAGACAAATATCCTGTGAGTTGGATCAAAACAATAAGCTACGAAAATGCCGGGGCCAAACTTCAGCGTATTTATAAAAGAGTCAAAGGGCCTAACAACAATATAGACAATGTCTTAATGATCCATAGTTTAAGGCCCCATACCTTGGAAGGACATATGACTTTATATAAAAGTGTTCTACATCATTCAGGAAACACCTTGCCAAAGTGGTATCTAGAGGCCATTGGGGTTTACGTAAGCCATTTAAACCACTGTGATTATTGTGTTGAACATCACTCCGCTGGGCTATTTCGCCTTTTAAATAATGAGGAACGGTCTACCTTATTTATTGACACTATTGAAAAGGATGATCTGAAATCTTTCTTCGACGCCAAATATTTAGCCGGTATTAATTATGCCAAAAAGCTAACGCTTTCCTTGAGCAAAGTAAATGAAGTCGATATTAAGCTATTGCAACAAGTTGGATTTACAGATGGTGAGATTTTGGAAATAAATCAGGTCTCAAGTTATTTCAATTATGTCAATCGTAGTGTACTTGGTTTAGGCGTTACTACTAAAGGGGATTTAATCGGACTTTCACCTAAGGAAAGCGATGACCCAAAGAACTGGAATCACTCTTGAAATTATAGATTATCCAACTGGTTACTACTTTTGTCATTGCTAATGGTCCAGAAGAAACCAACAAAGAAGAAAGTATCAGCAGAAGGGCGAATTGTTCTTCTATCAAAAACGCCGTTAGAATTAGGAGCATTGGCATATTGATAGCCGTTCACATTATTAAAACCCAAGGCATTATTAACCGAAAGGTATAATATCTTCTGTTGGGAAATAAGATATGCCCAATTTAGACTGAGGTTGTTATACGATTTCGTTTTCGCTGCAAGAAATTCACTTGTATTCGGATTATCATAAGGTCTGCCTGAAGCATGTATGAATGAAAACCCGACTTGCGAACGCCAATCATTTATCCAATATTTGGTGACAAGGGAAAAATTATGCTTTGGGGCAAAATTGGGTGTTGCCAGTTCCTCAAAATTCAAATAATCACGTGCTGTATCCAAAAAGGAATAGGAAATCCAATAATCAAGGTTTTTAATATTCTTATTATCCCTCCAAAAAACATCCAATCCTTTGGCATATCCATTTCCTAAATTATTATAGTTTGAATTGAATAGGGGCATATCAGTATCATACTTCACCAGTTTATCATAATCCTTGTAATAGGCCTCTGCCCTAAACGTTTTGCCATCATCAGTATATTGGTAATTTAAAATGTAATGGGATGTTTTTTCGGAATCCAAGGTTCGGTCAAATTTCGCATATTCGACTGACGGATTCTGATAAAAATCTCCGTATGCCATTGAGAATTGTCCATTTTCACTACTCTTGTAGGCCAAAGAGATCCTAGGAGCCAATTTAAAGGCTTGAATGGCTTTTGAGTGCTCCCCCCGGAATCCCAATTTCATAGCAAAACGATTGCTGAAAAATAGATCGGCCTCAGTAAACCCAGCAAAAAGGTCATCATTATAATCACTTTCAAATTCTAATCCGGCTTCCGTTAGGATAGCATCCTCATAATCCAGATGAAAATATTCACCCCCAAAATTCAATTGAAAACGACTGCTGAAGTTTTTCTTCAATTTCAATTTAAGATGCGTGCCAATTTCTTTGGTATCAATCGCATCAGCCAGGATCGCTATTTCATTATGATCCGCAGAAATACTTGCTCCGCCCGAAAGTGTCCATTCGTTTTCCAAGAAGTGTTTGAGGGATGAATTGAAATAAAGGTTATTGTTCTTTAACTTAAAACGAACAAACTCCTCAAAATTTATATCCTCCTGTTCAATATCCAGATTACTATGATTAAAACCAGTATATAGTTTAAAAATACTGTTATCCCCTTTGCTTCGAAAAACAGCCTCCCCAGAAATAGATTCATAAGGCTTATTCCAGCGAACACCTTGATTAGAAGGAACCAAGGTCTCATAGGGCGCCAAATTTATATAAGAGGTGTTAATACTCAAGGATTCATTACCCCAAATTTCGGTATGTCCTATACCCCCACCAACTGACATCAACGAAATATCTGTTTTTTCTTGCTCAGGTACATCTGTGGTATTCAGCAACAAAACGCTCGAAAGTGCTTGGCCGTATTCAGCAGAATAGCCGCCAGTACTAAAAGTAATGCCCTTAAAAAGAAATGGTGAAAACCTTCCTCTTGTAGGGATATTGTTGGCTGTGGCATTAAAAGGTTGGAAAACACGTAGGCCATCAATAAAGACCTGTGTCTCTCCAGCTGATCCCCCGCGTACAAACAATCGCCCATCTTCACTCACTGTTGATGTTCCGGGTAAAGTTTGAAGCGCGGCCACAAAATCCCCAGCCGCTCCAGCCGTAGTAACAATATCCAAAGGTTTCAATACAGAAACTTTGGAATTATCCCCAGCCTCAAACGAACCTGCTGTCAAGGTTACGCCAGAAAGTTGATTAACAGCTTCTCTTAATGTTATTTGAAGATTCTTGAAAAATGAGATATCCCCTAGCTCATAATGGGTTTCAAAGGAAATGGCAGAAACGATCAAGGAAAGTGTTCCATTCTCAGCTGTTTCAAACGAAAAGTTGCCATTGGTATCCGTTGAAGCACCGTCATAAGTGCCGTCTAAATACACATTCGCCCCATTAATTGGATTGTTCTTATCATCACTAACAGTTCCTGAAACTGTAGTCTGGGCAATAATTAAAGTTGAAAAAAGAATTGAGATGGGCAATACGAGTTGTTTCATCACGGCTGTTCGTTTTTGTTGGAACAAATGTGCGAACGGCATTATCGACAAGCTAATTAAGATGACCCAACTGTATTATTTAAAGCCTGAAACGTGCCTGATTATTTGTATTACAATTCGCTCCAAAAAATCTACAGTTGGGTAATTCCTTTTTTTTAAACCAATGGCTATTCGGGAAATTTGAACTATCTAATAACAATTAAAACTTCGAACAACATGAAAACTCTAGGGCTTATTATCGGATTGGCATTAACAGGATTGATAACGTCAGCGCAAGACAACACCGGTGCGACTGTAAAAGTTACCATTGAAAACGTACATTCGGATGAGGGAACCATTATGGCTGCCTTGCATACTGCTGATACTTTTATGAAAGGGCAAGGAATTAGTGATGATGCCATATCAGCACAAACAGGTGAAGTAACCTTAACCTTTAAAAATATAAAACCAGGTACCTATGCCATTATGGTGCTACACGATGAAAATGATAATGAGCGCATGGACTATGAGGCTAACGGTATGCCCAAAGAACGTTATGTCACAACAGGGACCGTTGAACTCTATGGCCCTCCAACTTTTGAAGGTGCTAAATTTGATCTAACGGATAAAGATTTGGAATTTAGGTTTCGGTTTTAAAAACAGAATCAATGATCAAAATAAAAAAAGGCTTCCTATGTGGAAGCCTTTTTAAATGGTCTTAAAATATGTGGATTTTAAATTTCCTCTGCCAACCAAGCCTTCATCATCCAAACTGTCTTTTCTTGTTCGGTAATGAAATCGCTCATCATTGAATTTGTTCCTTCGTCATCGGAATCCCCAGAGGCGTTTAAAATTTTACGTTCGATCAATAATAATTGGGACAACGAATCAACAATCAATCGAATAGCATCCTCGTCTTTGGTAATGTTCTTCCCAACAGGCACTTTTGCTTTGGCAATATAGTCTTCGAAGGTATGCAAAGGCACCCCTCCCAATGTAAGTATTCGTTCCGCAATTTCATCAACTTTCAAATTGGCATCATTATAAAGCTCCTCGAACTTTACATGCAGATCAAAAAAACGTTTCCCCTTTATGTTCCAGTGTATTCCCCTTAAATTCTGGTAGTACCTTTGAAAATTAGCTAATAACTCATTCAAATCACTGCTTAATGCCAATGATTTTTCGGTGCTTAGACCAATACTATTTAATTTCATGATTATAGTTTTAAAATGCTTGTAAAATTATTGAATATAAAAGCCTAAGAACATAGATTTAATTGATAGTTTTTATAATTTTATAGAATTAAATTATAGCAAATGACCATTACCCAATTACAATATGTCCTGGCAGTTGCCGAATATCAAAACTTTACCTTGGCAGCACAAAAAAGCTTTGTTACCCAACCCACTTTAAGTATGCAGGTACAGAAACTTGAAGATGAATTGGACGTTTTGATTTTTGACAGAAGCAAGAAACCCATTTCCATTACCGAAGTGGGCAAAAAAATTGTAGCACAGGCCAAAAATATTGTAAATGAGGCTGAAAGAATCAAGGATATTGTGGATCAAGAGAAGGGTTTTATTGGAGGTGATTACACCTTGGGAATCATCCCAACCATAATGCCAACACTGCTGCCAATGTTCTTGAAAACTTTTATCAATAAATATCCTAAAATCAACCTGATCATAAAAGAACAAAATACTGAAAGTCTAATTCGTAATATTCAAGACGGCCATTTAGATGCTGGTATAGCTGCTACTCCTTTAGAAATTGAGTTTATAAAAGAACGTCCGTTATACTATGAACCCTTCGTTGGCTATGTTCCCACAAATCATAGATTGGCCAATTCCAAGAATCTGAATCCTGAAGATTTGGACATTGCGGATATATTACTACTGAAAGACGGACATTGCTTTAGGGATGGTGTTATAAACATTTGCAATGCTCCAAAAAATTCTGGAGAGGAACATTTTCAATTGCAGAGTGGTAGTTTTGAAACTTTGGTAAATTTATCAAATGAGGGCTTGGGAATGACCTTATTACCTTATTTGAATACGCTGGAATTGGATGAAGTCAAAAAGAAGAATCTGAAATACTTCAACAACCCATCTCCCGCTAGAGAGGTAAGTTTAATATACCACAAAAGCGAATTGAAAATTCAAATTACCGAAGCCTTGAAAGATGTAATCTCA
The DNA here is from genome assembly GCA_049668005.1 of Maribacter sp. Lineage (GTDB taxonomy): Bacteria > Bacteroidota > Bacteroidia > Flavobacteriales > Flavobacteriaceae > Maribacter_A. The sequence goes on along the minus strand of JBATIW010000429.1, from coordinate 4,556 downwards.
AGTGTGGTAAGAGGTGCTATTGCCTTTCAGGATGTGAAAATAATAAGTCCGATCAATAAGTAAGACTATTTTATGGATCTAAAACGATAAGAGCATTCTTCGATACAACCCATAAAGCCCAAAATGAGCTTACCTTCTTCGAACCAAATAAAATAACTGGGTTCATGCAGCGTTGAATCACAGGAAAACCTCAAGAACAGTTTGTCCTCGTCGATTGCGAATGCGCCATTAATTGGGGCCTTGCAATTATCCCATTTTGATAATACAACCGTGCCATCAGATTTGAATTCGTAGATTTCCCCATTTGTTACGTTAGACCAATCAACTATACCTCCAGGACTTATTTTGGTGGCTTCCAATTGCCATTCACCAATAATGTCGTGGTCAGCTAGTTTATCATTGAGGTCATCATCAGTGCATCCCAAAACAAACAAAAACAAAATGGGTAGTATATATTTCATACAATTGTTTTACTAATTGTTATATACACTACAAACGAAAATCCCGGTCTTTTATTGGAAAAAAGAAAACCACCCTGACGATTCTGTCAGGGTGGTTTTGGTATTATGCTTTTAAATAGATAAGACTTTCTTGTAATTGTGGCTTATCGGTTATGAATTGATGCAACCAGTGCTTCAATTCTTCTAGTTCGGCCGGTAGCAGTCTTTTTACCGCCTTTTTCAACTCCTTACAAAAGAGTCTTGTGTCAAAACTAACTTTTTTAAGTACCGTTTTGGTGTACTCAAGCATAGTGCTAGCCATATTCCAAAATGTTTTAATTAGTTGTTGTATTCTTTAAAGTTAACCATAATAATCCATACAATATTGTTCTCATATTGTTAAAAATTCAATAATTTCCTTTTAATATAGATTCCCAAAGTGGAATTTGGTAATTTTCACGTTTACCTTATGAAAAAGATCGTTGTAATACTTCTGCTAATATTACTATTTGCTAGCTGTGGGACAGTTAGGAAAAGTCTGGTCAAGAGAATTGATACCCAAATAAAATCTGACCAATATGACAATCAATTTACTGGATTCTTAATTATCGAACTTAAAAGCAAGGATACCATTTACAATATTAATAGCATTAAATATTTTACACCTGCCAGTACTACCAAAATCTTCACGCTCTTTGCTTCATTAAACCTAATACCCGATAGCATACCTACTTTAAAATATGTTATTGAGAACGATACATTATACGTGCAAGGGACTGGTGATCCTACTGTATTACACCCCTATTTTAATGATAGTACGGCAATCCATTTTATGGAAAAGTATGAAAATATCGCTTTAAATCAGAACAATTTCAAGGATGAAAAATTTGGCCCTGGTTGGTCCTGGGATGATTATCATTTGTATTATTCCCCTGAGCGGAGTGGACTTCCACTATATGGAAATATACTGACCATTGCCAATGCTGATTCAATTAAAGTACACCCTCAATATTTCAAGGACAGTATTGTGTTTATGGATAATCCCATAAACAGGGAATTGCAAAAGAACATTTTCTATTATAATCCTTTGAAAAAAGATACCGTTGAAATTCCATTTAGGGTTGACCCCAGTACAACCAAAAACTTTTTGGAACAATCACTCAAAAAGAAAATACATGGTACGCATAAAATTCCGGATGGGGAGTGGCGGATATTATATGGAATGCCTTCTGATTCTGTTTATAAACGAATGATGGAAGTAAGCGATAATTTTCTTGCAGAGCAATTATTGATAGTGGGTTCGGCTACCCTATCAGACACTTTAAATAGCCGCAAGGCCAGGGAATTTGTTCTTGAAAATTATTTGTCCGATTTACGACAACCTCCTAGATGGGTAGATGGTTCGGGATTATCCCGTTACAATCTGTTCACTCCCGAATCTATGGTACATGTTCTACAAAAGCTCTACCATAAAATTCCTAGGGAAAGATTGTTCCAGTTTTTCCCAACGGGTGGTGTATCAGGTACTATGGAAGATTGGTATCCGGGAAGTCCAGATCCATACATTTATGCAAAAACAGGCAGTTTGGGAAATAATCACAGCCTTAGTGGTTACCTACTTACGAATTCAGGTAAAACTTTGGTATTCAGCTTTATGAACAATCATTTCATGGAAAATCCGTCAGAAATCAAAAAGCGAATGCAAAGCATTTTCGAGGATATTCGGGATAACTATTGAAGGAAACATTATCCTAGCAACTTATTTAATTGAGCGTATTGTAGGAGCATAATAGTCTTAGCATCCCTGATTTTACGACTATTAATCAACTCCAATGCTTCTCTGAAATCCATTTCTAAAACTTCAATATTCTCACTCTCATCTTCGGCACCACCCCCCTCGCTTATTTTCATTCTATCTTCATACTCAGCGACAAAAAGATATAAAATTTCGGTTACGGAACCTGGGGACATATAAGATTCGAAAACTTTCTGCACATTATCAATTAGATATCCCGTTTCTTCCTCGACTTCCTTTTTGATGCAATCCTCGGGATGGTCGCCATCTAAAAGTCCAGCGCAGACTTCAATCATCATTCCGTCCGTATTGCCATTAACATAGGTAGGCATTCTGAACTGTCGTGTAAGTATCACTTTCCCTTTTTTGGCATTATAGAGCAATATGGCTGCGCCATTACCGCGATCATAAGCTTCCCTTATTTGGGTCTCCCACGAACCATCCTCTTTTTCGTATTCAAAGGTTATTTTATTTAGAGTATACCAGTTATTGGATAACAGTTCGGTTTTGATGTTTCTTACGTTTCCTTTTTTCAATAGAAATATATTTAATTTTAAAATCGATTATCGCCGCCGACAATATCACCTATGGTACCAAGAATACTGCCTTCACCTTTGTCCTTGCCTCCTCTAGGAAGTGATGCGATAATTCTACCAGCCAATCTACTAAATGGTAAGGATTGCACATAGACCGTTCCGGGGCCGCGTAGTGTTGCAAAGAATAAACCTTCGCCTCCAAAAACGGTATTTTTAATACCCCCCACGAATTCAATATCATAGTCCACATCTTTGGTGAAACCTACAATACAGCCCGTATCTACTTTCAGAACCTCACCGGGGCCAAGGACTTTTTTAGCTAAAGTACCCCCAGCGTGTACAAATGCCATACCATCCCCTTCCAATTTTTGCATAATAAATCCTTCCCCACCGAATAGCCCTCTTCCAAGGCGCTTAGAGAATTCAATCCCCACGGAAACCCCTTTGGCGGCACAAAGGAATGCATCTTTCTGACAAATAAATTTACCGTCCTTTTCAGAGAGGTCTATGGGCAATATCTTTCCAGGATAAGGGGAGGCAAAACTTACTTGTTTCTTCCCCTGGCCCGCATTGAGAAAAGCGGTCATAAAAAGGCTTTCCCCTGTAAGTACCCGTTTTCCGGCGGAAAATATTTTTCCAAGAACACTATTGTCCTGATTGGAGCCATCCCCAAAAATGGTGTCCATCTTTATATCGGAATCCATCATCATAAAACTGCCTGCTTCTGCCACAACAGCTTCCTGAGGGTCGAGTTCTATTTCTACATACTGCATTTCCTCGCCAAAAATTTCGTAATCTATTTCGTGTGCGTTCATATATTTCTGTATTTAGTTTATTGTTATAATCGTTAGTTGTTAGATAAATGGATTTGTTACATTTCATTCGCTACCTAATCATCAAACTAAGACATACGCCCTTTTAGTCTACTCAGGAAACAGTCTTGCTGTATAACCCGCAACGTTAAACTCATGATATTAACTTTTAAGCCTTACCGTCCATTCAAATTTAAAAGTAGAAACCACGACCCCATCTTCATTGACGCCGACAGATTTCATCCAAAACGTCTGTCCTTCTCCAGTTTCGATAGTCCTATCCAAAGCATCCTTAATTAAATGCCCGTCTTCACAGGTAAATGTTATTCGCCCGGTGGCTTTTTTGGAAAAATTGGCGGTATTATTCGCAACCAACATTGAAATGTTCTTACCGCTTTCTTTTATTTGATCTATGACCATGGTCCCCGTACTGAACTCTGCGGCCATACCCTGTACTGCCCAAAACATGGACTTAAAAGGGTTCTGATTAAACCATTTATGCCTTACGGTTACGATGGCCTTTTGCTTATCTATGTACTTTAAGCGCACGCCACACCACCAGGCTGAGGGGAGTTTAAAAAAAGTGAATGTATTTATTTTTCCTACGGAAGTCCCCATATTCATTATAATTTTCTTTAAAAGTAGCTAAAATAGTTGGAGTATTATATGTTAATTTTATGTTAAATATTAGTACTATGTCTTGCATAGTACCTTCTTTTAGCCATATATTTGTATAAGAAAATAATAGGCCATGACAGACACCTTATCAAAACACGAAAGAAATTTATCCGCAATTATACATGCGTCGACCTTTAGTAAGTTCTTTATTCCCTTTGGTAATTTCATTATTCCATTGGTTTTATGGAGCGCCAATAAAAAGGAATATGAGTTCGTAGATTATAATGGTAAGCAAGCTTTGAACTTTCAAATAAGCATACTCTTGTATTCTATCATCTTGGGTATTGTAAGCATT
>JBATIW010000428.1:0-2647 GCA_049668005.1 Maribacter sp. | reverse complement strand
GTACGGATGCTGTGGTTATTTCTTGCTGTACGCACTAAGGATTATGACAATCATTTGAAAGAGGCATATTTAGCGGAGTTATTTGATTATACGAAGCCCAAATATTCGATGGAAATTCGCCAGGGTGCTTTCGGGTTGATTGGGGAGGTCTTTGAGTTCACAGACCAGCATCTTTTGGATTTACTCAATGCATCGGAACATCATTCATGGCAGTTCCGGAAATATGCCAGGAATTTGTTGGATAGGCTTTTAAAAGATGATAAACAAAGGAAACGCCTTATTGAGCTGACAAAAGGACTAAATGAAGATGAATTTCGTTATATTAATATTAAATTGAATAAGCAATGAGAGCAATGGTCATTTCAGGTGGTGGAAGCAAAGGAGCCTTTGCCGGGGGTGTTGCTGAATATTTGATGCAAGGGCTAGGCTACAAGTATGACTTATTTCTAGGAACTTCTACAGGTAGTTTATTGATTTCCCATTTAGCACTTCAAAAAATTGAAAAAATAAAGGAAGTTTATACTTCCGTGAACCAAGAAAGTATTTTTAGTAACTGCCCTTTCGTAATCCAAAAAAAACATGGGGTTGAGAGCATTGCCATTGACCACTGGAACGTACTAAAAAATTTCTATCGTGGTAGCAAGACCTTTGGAGAAAGTAAAAATCTCCTAAAACTAATACGTAACACTTTGACCGAGGAGGAGTTCCACATCTTAAAAAAAGGACCAAAAGACATTGTAGTCACGGTTTCAAACCTTTCCTTGAACCAAGTAGAATATAAAAGCATCAACGATTTCACGTATGATGAATTTTGTGAATGGATTTGGATTTCTTGCAATTATACGCCCTTTATGAGTTTGGTAAAGAAAAACGGGTGTGAGTATGCTGATGGTGGCTTAGGTTCCATGGTGCCGATTGAGGAGGCCATAAAACGAGGAGCTACTGAGATTGATGCCATTATCTTACAGACTGAAACCACCCTTTTTAATAGAATGCCCTCAAAGAACGCATTTGCCTTATTGACGGCAATGTTCGCATTTATGTTGGATCGTATTGAGCACCAAAATATTCGAATAGGCAAGTATGTGGCAAATCACAATGATGCAGTGATCAATTTTTATTATACCCCTGCAGTATTGACTACCAATTCATTGATTTTCAATAAGGAAAAAATGACGACATGGTGGGAAAGTGGATACAATTTCGCAAAATACAAAAACTTGGAAACGTCCCAATTAGATCTTACGGTGGAGTAAGCTACCAAAGTCCTCCGATTTCCCTTTTTACAAAAGATAGGGCAGTGGCCGAAGGCGATTGCTTGTCCATTGTTTGATTCAATATATCCTCACGTAACTTGTCGGCAGAATCAGTTTCACTCATCGCCGCTTTTCGGATCATTTGGATGGTTGCACTTTTGGCGGCTTTAATGATATTCCAACAATCATCGGATATATAAATCTGTTGCGACAGATTATGCTCAAATTCATTTTCAATGGTCTTTACCAGTAAGCCTTCATAATCATTTTTATTGGCCGACTTAGGAGCAACGCGTACCACTAAATTTGGGATAGATATTCGTTCCAAGAATAAGGCCATTCGCTCATAGGCTTGAAGCCGTATCGGAAGTGTGTTTTTTTGGGTATCCTTGTGCAAAAGAAACCGTCGTCTACCTTCCTCATTATTGGTGTGCATTCTAAAAAAATAAAAGGAAATGGCACCCACAACTATTGAGGGTAATAAATAAGCAAATAATTGAAAAATTTGATCTCCGGTCATTGGTGTTGCTATTTAGTTCGGTTTACGCAATTAAAACGCAGGTTTTTTTGAAAAAGTATTTCCTATTTCAATTCGGTATTATTTTAATTCGAAGCTTTTATATTTTCCTTTACCATATCATAAAACTGCTTATAATTTGGGTGAAGAATAAGATTGATACCTTCCTTGAAATTCCCATCTTTCCCTAAAGCGTCGATTCTATTTGGGTCAATGGAAAATTGATGTTGAAGCACCATGCCTATAGCAGATGCCTGATTGGCTGCTGCATCCAATTCACCGGTCATACTCAGTCCTTCAATGGTTATTGAAACCTTAGGATTTGCATTTAGGATACCCGCTATCTTTTCTAGCCAGGCCACACCTTCTGCGGTTACTGTAACCCCAGTGGCCGTATCAAAAAGGGATTCTAGTTTGGATGAGATGATCACAGAACCATTACTGACACCGATTCTGACATTCTCACCAAGTGTTTGTTTGGCATTGGTCAAAACTACTAGTGCAGTAGAATCGTTTGAAGCTATGGCATTGTTGATATCCCTTAACTGATTCTCCTTCTCCTCAAGTTTAGCCATTACCTTATTAATGTTCGTAGAGTTTTTGTTAGATACTTCTGCAAAACTATTGAGGTTTTTTAATAGCGTTGCATTGGCATCTTGGAGTTCTTTTACCTGGGTTTCAAAAGATGCCGCGCGGGCCAATTCTATTCTCTCATTCTTTTTCGCTAGAGCAACTTCCGTTTTGGTAGAATCCAATTCAGTCTTAAGTACATCGATTTGAGCAATAAGATCACTTTTTCGCTGTGCGAACAAAAAGGAGGAGGAGACTAATAGTATGGATATTGTAAGTATAATTCGCTTCATAGGCTCTAGTC
>JBATIW010000427.1:0-1798 GCA_049668005.1 Maribacter sp. | reverse complement strand
AATACATCCTCGTTGGTCCTTCACATAAAATGTATAGTCTCTTGTTTCTCTGATCGACTTAAGATCTAAGATGTTATTGCTTCCAAAATCATCATCAGAGTCTATGCTATACTCGTATTCAGGTCTTCCACCACTGGCAACTATCGTATATTCATTGATATTGGTCTCTATAATGTCAAATGCAATCGGAGTATACTCCTCTACCACTACTTCAATAGGCACATCGGTACAACCGAATTCCTTATGGGTCACAGAAACCATGTGCTTTCCTTTGCTGACGTTTTCAAAAATCCCAGATTCCTCGGTTAAATTACCGTCCAGAGTAAATGTTACGTCATTCTGATAGATCGGATCAACAGATGCAATGATGATATTACTTGCTCCCTCACAAGTGAAATCTGTATCCGCTTTTAATTCCAGGTAGATAAGTTGTTCTATTTCTATGGATTTTTGCGAAACACAAGTATGAAAAGCATTTTCTTTCTTCACCCAAAGGTCATATGTACCTTTTTCCAATCCTGTAAAACTCGGGCTTGCTTTATAATTCGTTCCATCCATGCTATAGGTTACGGTATAACCCTGGTCATTGGTAAGATCGATATTTACCCTACCATCTTTTTCACCAACACAAATAACATCCTCCTGTGAGATACGATATTCGATCTCTGGATCAAATCCTACATCAACACTTGTAATTGAAGTACAACCATTGGCATCCCTTACAGTTACATTATAGGTTCCTTCTGCTGATACAAAAAAGTTGTTTTCAAGCTGGTAATTTTGTCCACCATCAATACTGTAATCATAAGGTGGGGTTCCTCCTGCTCCGGCAGCCTCAAGACTTCCGTTCATGATTTCTCCATTACAGGTTGTTACGTTATATAATTTAGCTGAAGTTGATGTGAGCAAGGTAGGTTCGCTGATCGAAAAAGTCGAAACATCAAAACAACCACCGGCATCTGTAGACCTTACTTCATAATTACCAATATCTAAATTTGTAAAAACGTGAGAATTATTGGTTTTGACTATGGAGTTTATCATACTTCCATTTTGAAAAATTTCAAAAGTATAGGATGGAGAATCTTCGTTAATCGTGATTTCAACATTTCCATTAGAGTCTTTACACAAGGCATCTGAAGGTGTTACTGTTACGTCAAGACCCAATACATTTACGATTCTAATGGTCTCGGTACAACCTGTTCTTCTTTGAGTCGCTGTATAAACTCCTGCTCCTGTTACGGTGACATCCTTAGTATTACTAATCACGTTTCCGGCTTCATCAGTCCATATATAGGTATCATAACCTTCATCTCCGGTAAAAGACAGGGTATTATTACAGAAAAACAATTCACTGTCAAATGAACATGAACTCGTGTCTACAAACAGATCCATAGATCCAATGTTACCAAGTCCACAACCATTGATACCGTTCAATCCGGGCTGTCCGGAAACATTTTGTCCTGATGTTTCACCATCATAATAAGACGTAATGCTGTTTTCCAAAAGATTTGTACAGGCATCGGAATAATCAAAACATTCGTTTGAAGCCGTTACCTGATAACGAATACTGTGTGATGTTGACAGTGATTTTCGTTCAACTAGTGTATTGTCAATGTTGAATCTCAATTCTCTTGTAGCCTGATTAAACGTGTAAGTCACTCCGGCTGGAAGCACAATTGAGCTTTCATCCAGGGTCACGTTTATCGGCAAAGTATTTAGTATATATGTGTTTTGAGCATTATCGGTTCCAATATTTCTAAAATCTATATTGTACCAAACCGTTGACCCAAGCGGTACG
>JBATIW010000426.1:0-2969 GCA_049668005.1 Maribacter sp. | reverse complement strand
AACCAAATACTCCCTTTTTCGTCCAAACTTGTCCATTCAATTTTTTTGGAATCAGTTTCTAGTACGGTTAATGACTGTCCATATGTAGTAGGAATCGCCCATGCTTTTGCTCCGTCCAGAACGGCATATTCCCCCGTCATTAATAACTTGCCATTGCTATAGAACTCTCTTTTCATTAATTGCTCCTTAGCTTTTTAAATGCTGCTACAACTGCACTATGGGTCACTGTATGATTTTTAAAATAAGTAATGATCTCCTCTTTTTCTACATCCGTTGCCCCTAATTGGTTCAAAATATTCAGCAGGTGCATTTTCATATGCCCTTCTTGTATTCCTGTTGTGACCAATGAACTTACAGCGGCAAAATTCTGGGCTAATCCGGCCACGGCAACAATCTGCATTAATTCTTTTGCCGAAGGCCGTTGTAGTATTTCCAGAGCCAATTTTACAAGTGGGTGAAGATTCGTCAATCCTCCAACGGTGCCCAATGCCAAAGGTATTTCTATCCATAACCTGAATATTCCATTTTCAATACTTGCATTCGTAAGACTTTTATATGTTCCATCTTTGGCAGCGTAGGCATGAACACCTGCTTCCACAGCTCTAAAGTCATTGCCTGTCGCTAGAACAACGGCATCAATTCCGTTCATTATGCCCTTATTATGGGTAACAGCTCTATGGGGCTCAACATTGGCAATAGCAATAGCCCTTAACATCTTCTCCGCAAATTCTTGTGGGGTAACACTTGTATTCATCTTTAAATCCGCTACTGCACAATGCACCTCTGCACGTACAATGCAGTCAGGAACGTAATTTGAAAGAATGCTCATTACAATTTCAATCTGTTTTTCCTTTTCGCTAAAAAGTGAAAATTGCTGTGCTTCATTTTTAAAGGTCTGGGCAAATTGTTCCAAACATGAATTTATGAAATTGGCGCCCATGGCATCCAAGGTTTCAAAAGTGCAATGAAGTTGGTAATAGTCTTTAAGTTGGGAAGTTTTATTGCGTAGTTCTATTTTGGAGATACCTCCACCACGCTTTTCCATGTTTTTAGTTAATGGTTTGGCATCTTCAAGTAATTTATGATGAACATCAGCAAAAAATTTTTCTAATTTGGTTGCATCCCCGTAATACATGAAATGTACCTGGCCAATTTTTTCGGTCCCGATAATTTCCGATTTGAATCCGCCCCGATCAAACCAAAATTTAGCTGCTTTGCTGGCAGCGGCGACCACCGAACTTTCTTCAATGGCCATTGGTATGGCATACAGTTTATTATTGATTAAAAAATTTGGGGCAATTCCTAGGGGCAAGTAATAATTCGTAATCGTATTTTCAATAAACTCATCATGCAATTTTTGCACTTTATTTTCAATGTTCCAATACCGCTCTAATATTTTTTTGGTCTCCGCAGGGTTATGTGTATATCGCTGTGCAACCCACTCAATTTTTTCTTGTTTTGATAGTTTGGAGAAACCTAAGATAGGATCATTCATTGCATATTTGGTTTGTGGTCTCAAATATAGTCATTAAGGCTAAATTTAACTGTTGTCCAGGATCTATGAAGGCATATGGGTTTTTGAGGTTAAAGTTTAATTAATTGTAAAATATTCACTAAACTTGACAGATTTTAAACATTTCTCATAAAAACATGAATAAACGCTACTTTCTATTGCTATTCTTCATCGGTGTATCGATGTTGACATTTGCGCAAGAGAAAAAAATCACCATTGAAGAGATATATCAAGGGGCTTTTAGAACAAGTGGTTTGGACGTGCTCCGATCTATGAAAAATGGGGAGCATTATACCATTTTGAATAGCAATAGTTCTGATAAGTCAACCCGTATTGACAAATATGATTATAAGACCTTGGAAAAGGTAGAAACCATAGTAAATTCTGCAGGGAATGAAGGTATTCCCCCGTTTAGTTCATATACCTTCAGTGAGGACGAATCCAAAATACTTCTGGCCACTGACATAGAATCGATATTTAGACGCTCAACATTGGGTGTTTTTTTCGTTTATGACATAGCATCTAAGTCAATTGTAAAAGTATCCGATGATAAGATTCAGGAACCTTTACTTTCTCCCAATGGCGCACAAGTGGCATATGCCTCAAAAAACAATCTGTTCATTTTTGATATTGCTTCAAAAACCACAAAACAAATAACAGCCGATGGCGTAAAGAACAAAATTATAAACGGTATTACCGATTGGGTCTATGAAGAGGAATTCGCTGTAGTAAGGTCTTTTGCCTGGAATTCTAACGGTAGCAAAATTGCTTTCCTTCGTTTTGATGAATCAGAGGTGCCTGAGTTTTCCATGGATGTATACGGCACTAATTTGTATCAAGAACAAAATGTCTTCAAATACCCAAAGGCTGGAGAAAATAATGCCTTGGTTTCTTTGCACTTGTTTGATGTGAAATCCGGCAGTATTTCAAATATCGATTTGGGAGACCCCTATTATATTCCGCGGATCAAGTGGATGAACCATGCCGATTTCTTGAGCGTGACTACGATAAACAGGCATCAAAACCATTTAAAACTACAAACGGTAAATGCTAAGAATAATGCTGTTGCTATACTGTTGGAAGAAAAAGATAACGCCTACGTAGATATAAACGATAATCTAACATTCTTGGAAGATGATAGTTTTATCTGGACCAGTGAAATGGACGGAAATAATCATCTTTATCTATATGGAGCAAATGGTAAATTAATGAACCAAATCACAAGCGGTGATTGGGAGGTGACCGATTATTATGGCTATGACCAAAATGAGGATAGAATCTATTACCAGTCCACGGAAAATGGCTCAATTAATCGTGCGGTATACAGTGTTGAAAGTAATGGAAAGAGGAAAAATGGACTAGCCACCAAGATAGGAACGAATGCTGCCGCTTTTAGTGCGGATTTCAGCTATTTCATAAATACCTATTCAAGTGCTTCAACACCATATGGATATAC
>JBATIW010000425.1:0-8987 GCA_049668005.1 Maribacter sp. | reverse complement strand
AGAAGGAATATTTAAGTCCAAATACCCAATAAGTTTGTAGCTCGTTATCAACATTGTCGAAAGTCGCTCCTGCATCAGGAGCTGGTCCGTTCAAGGCGAAGTTAAGCGCTTCTTGCTTGTTATCCCTAAGGCCGAATTCAAATCCTAGCCCAATTCCATTCCATAAGGTATAACCCAAGGAGTTTACCCAGGTCCAATTGGATAAGTTGGATGTTTTATAGCTCTGGAACATAGAAAGATTGGTTTTGAAATTTACATTTCCGATTTTCCGTGTATAATCGGCAACTATCTTAGCACCTAATGAAGACTCGAAAATAGCATCCTCACTACTAAAAACAAAGTTATAGTTCAAAGGATGGATTACCACTACCATATCAGTAATCGGTGTCCATGTAGCACCAACACCAAGGTCTAAATACCCTGGATCATTGAAGTTGCTCAATAAAGTAGTTCTATATTCCCCTAAGGTTGATATAGCAAATTTTTCACTGATTTTTTGACCGTATAGCGATGTAATTGTAAATACATCATTTGCTTCTTTAAAGCTGTCATCATCAGTGGCATCATCCTTATCATCAAACTTAATCCAAGCCAAGTTGATATTTCCAGAATTTCTCCAGAAAAATTTCTCTTGTTGAAGATTTGCAAAGGCATTAACCGTAACCCCAATATTACCCGCACTAGAGTTGGGTATGCCTTTTGAATACCAATTGCTAAAGCCTGAAAGGTTGGCTCCAATGGTACCGAATGCGCCTTTCTTCCATCCTGGAAGTGCGTCAATTTGTGCTTGAAGGGCATCTACCCTCCCTTGAATTGCTGCAACGGAATCCTTTTTAGGCCCTTGCAATGCCTTGAGCTCATCTGCAGTCTGCGCAGAAGTGAATGTCATACCGGCAAATAATGCCAATGCGAATAGAATTTTCCTCATAATGTTAATGTTTAGTGTTTATCTTATGTTATGGTGGCACAAATGTAAGAATTGTTAACTATAAACAATCAAGGTTATTAACAATTATTTACTTTTGAAAAGGGGCACTGAAGAGCATGCCTCACCGTACATTAGGCTTTTTGCAATAGGCAAAAGTTTTTGGGTTATCCACAAATAAGCGTTCTGTGGAACTGGTTTATTACTACACCCTTTTATGACCACTGGTTTGCCAATAAATTGGGTTAAATCTAAATTTTCTATGATGGTTTGGTAGTTACTAGTCTCCAGATCTTCCAAGGTCCCATGCACCACATTTCTAGTGAACGGTTGTAATTTGGTTGCAATCAACATATATGCCCAGCCTGGAACAATTGCATCCGTTGAACAGTGAATGGCGACATATTTATTTTGGTATTGACTCCAATCATGTTCAGCGATATTTGTCCTAAATTCTTTTTCGCGGAGCACGAATCCTTCATGAAGCCAATCTTTGATATCAAGCAATACCCTTTCCCCGATTGGATAATAATCTTCCAAATCAATGGTCATTAATTTACTTTGGGCAACACGGTTTACAATATCAGACATAAGATTTCAGAATTAAGAATTCAGTCCCTTTTTAAGATGTTTGATCAACCCAAATAATGTTTTTGAAATTTCATCACAAATAGCATACAATGTTTTAAACACCAACTCACTTACATACTGAATATCAAAGGCCAAATACAATTGTGATTTTACCTCATAGCATGAAGCTTGAGCAATATTAAGAAAATAGACGAATTCCTTGTTTGAAGCTCTACCATAACCTTCAGCTATATTAGAAGAAATAGAAATTGATGCCCTTCTTATTTGATCTCTTAAAGCAAAGTCTTTTGAAAAATCACTTTTCTGGGTCAAACTATAAATTTCTCTATTCAGTTCCCTTGCCTTTTTCCATGAAATAATTTGTTCAAATCCCTTCTCCATCCGATATCTAATATCTTACATCTGAAATCTATAACATTCCCAGCTCTAACTTAGCTTCTTCACTCATTAAATCCTGGGTCCATGGTGGATCGAAAGTTATCTCAACCATGGCATCTTTTACGGCATTGAGCGATTTTACCTTTTCCTCTACCTCAACAGGAAGCGTTTCTGCAACCGGACAGTTAGGGGATGTAAGGGTCATTAAAATCTTCACATCATAAGCTTCGTTCACAAAAACGTCATATATCAATCCCAATTCATAGATATCAACAGGAATCTCGGGGTCATAGATTGTTTTTAAGACCTGTACTATTTTCTCTCCCAATTCTTGGGTATTTATTATTGCTTCGCTCATTTTCTTAACTTTAATTCAATTGTGTTTGGTACGCAATTGCATACAATTTCAACTGTTTTACCATACTTACCAAGCCATTTGCCCGAGTAGGGGATAAATGTTCTTTTAAACCAATCTCATCAATAAAATCAGTATTGGAATCAATAATGTCCTGCGGTTTTTGGTTGCTAAAAACACGGATTAAAATAGCTATGATCCCCTTGGTGATAATAGCATCGCTATCCGCGGTAAAAACCAATTTGTCCCCTTCTAATTCTGCATGGACCCAAACCTTACTCTGACACCCTTTGATGATATTATCATCGGTCTTATATTTACCATCAATCAAAGGAAGTGATTTCCCCAGCTCTATCATATATTCATAGCGCTGCATCCAATCCTCGAACATGGCGAATTCATCAACTATTTCCTCTTGTATTTCTTTAATACCCATTACCTGACTTTATGCAAAAATACAATAAGTATAAATCGTATTCAATTAAAAGGTCTTCCCCGGCCAAACAGTTTATTCGAGCATTGCTTTAGCACGCTTAACCCCGGCTACTAAGGCATCTATTTCTTCCTTGGTGTTATAAAAACTAAAACTGGCTCTCACCGTGCCTGGGATTTTATAAAAATCCATAATGGGTTGTGCGCAATGATGACCGGTACGAACCGCTATTCCCAATTTATCCAATATTGAACCAATATCATAAGGGTGAATACCCCCAACATTAAAGGAAATCACTGCAGTCTTGTTTTTTGAGGTTCCATAAATACGTAATCCTTCTATTCCCAATAGTTGCTCGGTCGCATATTCCAAAAGTTCATTTTCATAATGTGCAATAGCCTCAAAACCAATGGAATTCATATAATCCAAGGCTACTCCAAAAGCAATCCCGCCACAAATATTAGGGGTTCCCGCTTCGAACTTATGGGGCAATTCGGCGTAGGTGGTCTTTTCAAAGGTAACCTCGGCAATCATTTCGCCACCTCCTTGATAAGGCGGCAATTTATTCAACCATTCTTCTTTCCCATATAAAATACCAACGCCAGTTGGTCCACACATTTTGTGCACTGATACGGTACAAAAATCAACCTCCAACTTTTGAACATCGGCCTGAATATGGGGAGCAGCCTGGGCGCCATCAATTAATACCGCCGCACCAATTTTATGTGCCGCATCGATTATTTCCTTGATTGGATTAATTGTCCCCAAAGCATTAGATACATGATTGCAAAAAACCAACTTTGTCTTGTCGGAGAGTAATTTGTGATACTCATCTAAAATCAATTCCCCTTCCTCGTTCATGGGAATTACCTTTAAAACGGCACCTGTTCGCTCACACAACATCTGCCAAGGCACGATGTTGGAATGATGTTCCAAGGCAGAAACTAGTATCTCATCACCCTTATTTAAAATTGATGAGAATCCACTGGCCACTAGGTTGATACTATGGGTTGTGCCGGAAGTAAAAATAATCTCATAGGACTTCGCGGCATTTAAATGTTTTTGGATTTTTAAACGCGCCTGCTCGTATTTATCTGTCGCTTCCTGGGAAAGGGTATGAACTCCACGGTGAATATTTGCGTTATAATTGCTATAGTAGTCAACTATTGCGTCGATAACCTGTTGAGGGGTCTGGGAAGTGGCTGCATTGTCAAAATACACTAGAGGATTACCATTGACCTCTCGATTAAGGATTGGAAAATCCTTCCGAATTACTTTTGGATTGAAAGCAGTCTTTTCCATTTTATAAATCAAACCCCAAACTCACCCCTAACTTTTCAGCAATGAGTGTTTTTATTCTTGATTTCAATTCAGGAATACGTACGCTTTCCAAAACATTATTGGCAAAGGCATACATTAACAAAGCTCTGGCTTCCTTTTTTGGGATACCGCGCGATTGAAGATAGAATAGTGCATCTTCATCCAATTGCCCAATAGTACAACCGTGTGAACATTTCACATCATCCGCAAAAATCTCCAATTGAGGTTTTGTATTGATCGTGGCCTTGTCACTAATTAGGATATTGTTGTTCTGCTGAAAGGCATTGGTCTTTTGGGCAATCTTATCCACAATGATCTTTCCGTTGAAAACACCTGTGGAATTCTCACCATATATACCCTTATAGTCCTGGTGGCTTTCACAATTAGGTTCAATATGATGTACCAGGGTATGGTGATCCACGTGCTGCTTATATCCCAAAATTGTTACCCCTTTCATGGTCGAATCTATATATTCCCCATTCTGGAAAAAGTTCAGATTGTTCCTAGTAATCTTACCACCAAAAGAAAAAGTATGCACCTTTACGACACTTTTACTTTTTTGATTGATATAGGTGTTATCTATTAAAGAAGCGGTTTTAGCATCATTTTGGACCTTATAATAATCGACAATCGCATTTTCAGCGGCAAAAATTTCGGTCACCGCATTTGTCAACACCTCATTGGATGTCAAACTTTGGTGCCTTTCTATTACTTGGAGCTCCGCATTTTCCTCAGCGACGATCAAGCTTCGTGGTTGCAACATCAATGATGCTTCATTCCCGGTTGAAAAATGTAAGATTTCAATCGGTTTTTTGGGCATTTTGTTCTTGGGGATATAGATATAGGCTCCTTCCCTACTAAATGCTGTATTCAAAGTTGTAAGTGACTCATCTTTGGATGCAATCTTATTAAAATAAACATCGATTACCTGCTTGTACATGGGTTTGGACAAGGCAGCGCTCATAAGGCAAATATCAACCCCATCATGGGTTGTTTCCGATAGAAAAGAAGAATAAATCCCATCAATAAAAACGATTTTGTAGGTGTCAATCTCATGCAAGAAAAACTTCTTGACATCTTTATATTCAAGAGCATTCACTTCCTTTGGGAAGATGCTAAAATCTATCTTCTGAAGACTTTTCAATGAGGTGTATTTCCAAGCTTCCTCCTTTTTAGTGGGAAAACCTTTTTCCTCAAAGTTCTTTATGGCCTCAGAGCGAATATCATGTACCGGATGTTCAACATCAACATTATTTTCAAACGCCATGAAAGAAGAAACCAGTTTATCTTTTAAATCCATCTTTTAATACTTGTCATTCCAGCAAAGGCAGGAATATCATTAATTACTTCAAAATGTTCTTGGATTCCTGCCTTCGCAGGAATGACAGGCCTTAGATTATAGCGCTGTCTCTTGTTTTATCCAATCGTATCCTTTATCCTCCAATTCGTGGGCTAATTCCTTATCCCCTGATTTTACAATCTTACCTTCGTGCAGAACATGCACAAAATCCGGGACAATATAATCCAACAATCGTTGATAATGCGTGATTACGATAACCGCATTATCCTTACTTTTCAATTTATTCACACCATTTGCAACAATACGCAGGGCATCAATATCAAGGCCAGAATCAGTTTCATCCAAAATGGCCAATTTAGGCTCTAGCATTAACATTTGAAAAATCTCGTTTCTTTTCTTTTCCCCTCCTGAAAATCCTTCATTCAAAGAGCGTGACAAGAATTTTCGGTCAATCTCCAATGATTCGGATTTTTCACGTAACAGCTTCAACATTTCATTGGCAGGCATATCCTCCAATCCTTTTGCTTTCCGAGTTTCGTTAATTGCTGTTTTTATGAAGTTGGTTACCGAAACCCCAGGGATTTCAACAGGATACTGAAAAGAAAGAAAAACACCCTTATGGGCTCTTTCTTCTGGAGAAGTATCCTCAAGATCTTCACCGTCTAAAACTACATTCCCCTGAGTTACTTCATATTCTTCTTTACCAGCAATAACAGCGGCCAAAGTACTTTTGCCTGAACCATTAGGCCCCATAATAGCATGAACTTCCCCAGCATTTACTTCAAGGTTTATGCCCTTTAGTATCTCGTTACCCTCTATACCTGCGTGCAGGTTCTTAATTTTCAACATTTTCAAGTTTTTGATATAAATATTATCCAACTGAGCCTTCCAGGCTTATTTCCAATAATTTTTGAGCCTCTACGGCAAATTCCATGGGTAATTTGTTTAAAACTTCCTTGCTAAAACCATTTACGATTAAAGCAATGGCCTTTTCAGTTTCAATACCCCGCTGATTGCAATAGAATATCTGGTCCTCCCCAATTTTACTGGTTGTGGCTTCATGTTCTATTTGTGCGGTCTTGTTTTTAACCTCTATATATGGGAAGGTATGTGCTCCGCAATCGTTACCCATTAAAAGGGAATCACATTGTGAAAAGTTCCTGGCATTTTTTGCCCGACTATTCACTTGTACCAAACCTCGATAACTATTTTGCGATTTTCCCGCGGAAATACCTTTGGAAATAATGGTACTTCTTGTATTCTTGCCCAAGTGTACCATTTTAGTACCCGTATCGGCCTGCTGATAATTATTGGTAACCGCTATGGAATAAAATTCACCAATTGAATTGTCCCCTTTCAATATACAGGAAGGATATTTCCAAGTAACAGCTGATCCTGTTTCAACCTGGGTCCAAGAAATTTTTGCATTTTTCTCACATATGCCACGCTTGGTTACAAAATTGTAAACCCCACCTTTTCCTTCTGAATTTCCAGGATACCAATTTTGTACCGTTGAGTATTTTATTTCAGCATCATCTAGGGCAATTAGCTCGACAACAGCAGCGTGTAATTGGTTTTCATCACGCGAAGGCGCTGTGCAACCTTCCAAATAACTGACATAACTACCCCTATCGGCAATCACCAAAGTCCGTTCGAACTGACCTGTACCTCCTTCATTAATTCTAAAATAGGTAGATAATTCCATTGGGCATTTAACACCTTTCGGAATGTAACAAAAAGAACCATCGGTGAAGACAGCTGAATTTAAAGCAGCATAAAAGTTATCTGTTTTCGGAACAACTGTACCCATGTATTTTTTAACCAATTCCGGATGCTCTTGGATGGCTTCTGAAATAGGCATAAAGATAATGCCCTTTTCCGCTAAGGTCTTTTTGAAAGTTGTTGCCACCGAAACAGAATCCACTACAATATCAACAGCTACATTTTGCAATTTCTTTTGCTCATCAATAGAAATTCCTAATTTTCGATACATTTCCAGCAAATCGGGATCCACATCGTCCATTGATTTATTGGGATCTGCTGCTTTAGGAGCGGAATAGTAACTGATAGCCTGAAAATCCGGTTTCTCATAGCGAACATTTGCCCATTCCGGTTCTTCCATTTTTTCCCAAATACGAAAGGCTTCCAAACGCCAATCGGTCATCCATTGAGGTTCGTTCTTTTTTTTGGAAATCGCAAGAACAATGTCTTCATTTAATCCTTTCGGAAAAGTATCTGACTCCATATCAGTATAGAAACCATACTCATACTCTTTGGTTTCGAGCTCTTTCTTTAATTCCTCTTCAGTATATGCCATTTATTCCTTTTATAATGAAAAACTTTCCCCACAGCCACAAGTGCGCTGTGCATTAGGGTTATTGAATACAAATCCCTTTCCGTTCAATCCGCCTGAATATTCCAAAACGGTTCCCACGAGGTATAAAAAGCTTTTCTTATCAACAATAATCCGTACGGCGTTGTCCTCAAAAACCTTATCGGATTCCTTGATCTTGTCATCAAAATCCAATTCGTAGGACAATCCACTACATCCCCCGCTCTTTACACCAACACGTACATAGTCCTTTGAAGCATCAAAGCCTTCCTCAGTCATAAGGCTGATGACCCTTTTTTTAGCTGTTTCTGAAACCTGTATCATTATTTGTTTTGATTCTAAATAGTTTACAAATATAAGTTATAAGTAGGCTTATACAACAAATCCTAACATTATTATAACGTATATATAGATAAGGTTTTTCTATAGGTAATAGGAAAGTCATAATCAATGAAGAAAACAATTTGGGCGATTGCCAAAACCAGATACACCAAGAATTATCAATTTAGGTAGCGTAACCCTTATTTAATTCAATATTATTCTACTTGTCTTTTCTACCCCTAATAAAGTTCTTTATAATACTGGGTTGCCATTCTATTGCTCGTAAATTCAGGTAAAACATCATCTATACTATTGAATACGATTTGCTGCCACTTTTTTGGTTCATTATAATACATAGGCAACACTTTATTCTCTAGAATATCATATAGATTATCGCTGTCAATTTTATCTTGATCCCATGTGGGCAAATTGTGGTCAATCTCCGGAAAAACAAAACAATTCTCACCGTCTTTAGCAAACTCTGGCATCCATCCGTCGTTTGTGGAAACATTCACAGCACCATTCATAGCTGCGGTCATTCCGCTAGTACCCGATGCTTCCCTAGTGATTCTAGGTGTGTTGAGCCAAATATCCGAGCCCCCTTTTAACTTTCTTGACAATTCAATTTCATAACCTACCAATACTGCCAAATTGGATTTATGCTTCGAATAATGTACTAGGTGATTAAAAATGTCAATGGCATAGAAATCATAAGGATAAGGTTTACCAGCCCAAATAATCTGTACAGGATACTTTTCATTGTTGATCAATCTTTCAAATCGCTCAAGATCATGAAGCAGTAGATCTGCCCTTTTATACCCAGCAAAACGCCTTGCCCAAACAATGGTCAATACATTAGGCTTAAAAAGCTTTACGGTTTGGTTCAATACTTCATCGAACAACACCTTTTTCAGCTCGGTTTTTCTTATTTTATATAGGTTAGCATCCTTACTTAGGTGGGCCTTTTCAATTTCCTCATCTTGCCAAAATTTCTGATTTTGGGCATTGGTGATAGGAATTATTTCACTGATT
>JBATIW010000424.1:0-7075 GCA_049668005.1 Maribacter sp. | reverse complement strand
ATGAGGGCATTAGGAATATACAACCTAATAAAAGAATCCCTGATATTGAAGTTGCTAACATCAATGGTGAAAAAGTGTCTCTTCAAAAAATCGCCGAAAATAAGAAAACCGTTTTCTACTTTTGGTCAGGAGCAAATAAAAAGCACTTGGAAAACATGTCGAAACGTGTTTTAAAGCTTAGCCAGGAAAAGCCCAATTACAATTTTGTTGGTATCAATGTACAAACCAATACTGATGATTGGAAGGCATTGACCCAAACGGCTGGTTTTAACAATTCAAACCAATATAGGGCAGATAATTTTGAGGAATTAACAAAGGCGTTAATTGTCTATCCGATGAACAAATGCATCATTACCGATAACGAAATGATCGTAGATGCCTTTGGTGATATGTATCGCTCCTTCAAATAGAAAAAACCCGAAAACACAAAGTCCCCGAGTTTCTGATACCATTCAAAGCATAGGTCTTGCGTTAGTTTCCTTTATTATAATCAGCCAAGAATTTCGCCAAACCACTATCCGTAAGTGGGTGTTTTAAAAGGCCTTCGATAGAAGAAAGTGGCCCCGTCATTACATCGGCACCTAATTTGGCACAATCAATAATATGCATTGTATGCCGTACCGAAGCAGCTAATATTTGCGTGTCAAAGGCATAATTATCATAAATATGACGAATTTCAGCAATCAGATTAAGGCCATCAGTAGATATATCATCCAATCTTCCTATGAATGGCGAAACATAGGTTGCCCCAGCTTTGGCAGCCAATAACGCTTGCCCAACGGAAAATACCAAGGTACAATTGGTACGAATGCCCTGATCGGAAAAATAGTTCAAGGCCTTCACCCCGTCTTTTATCATGGGGACCTTGACAACGATCTGATCATGCAGATCAGCCAATTCCTCACCCTCCTTGATCATCCCTGCAAAATCGGTTGCTATCACCTCTGCAGAAACATCCCCATCAACAATATTACAGATGTCAACATAATGTTTTAAAATATTATTTCTACCAGTAATGCCTTCCTTTGCCATTAAAGAAGGATTGGTTGTCACCCCATCTAAAACACCAAGTTCCTGGGCTTCACGTATTTGATCTAAATTGGCTGTGTCTATAAAAAATTTCATGGAGTTATTTGTTCTTTAGTTACTATTTTTTAATCGTTTCCTGTAATTCTGAAAGCGGTTAAAATTACAATTTATAATGGTTTAACAATAGCTTTTCATAGACTTTGTCTGGCAATAGATTTTTAAGCGTAAGGGAGAATTTTTGCATGAATGACCCTACCTTATAATGGACTTTTGGTTTTTTTGTGTTCATGATTTTATAGACCATGTGCGCTACCGCAATGGGATCATTTGCTCCATTCACTTCCTCATTTATCAACTTTAAAGTATTGCCATAAAGCTTGGTATAAGGGGAATCGGTCAAAACTGGCGCATGGTATCTCCCGGAAGCTATATTGGTTGCAAAATCACCGGGCGCCAAGTTGGTCATATGTATACCAAAATCCTTGATTTCCATGCGAAGGGCCTCTGTTGCAATTTCCAATGCCCCTTTAGTAGCGGAATAAATACCGCGGTAAGGCAAACCCATATACCCGGCAATCGAAGTTATATTTATGATGAGACCACTACCCTGTTTTCTCATCGCTGGCAAAACGGCTTTGACCATATGTAAAGGACCATGAAAATTGGTCTCAAAGGCTTTTCGAATTTCCTCATGTGGGGTTTCCTCAATAGGGCCTGTGATTCCGACCCCGGCATTATTGATCAAAACATCCAATCTTCCTTCCTTTTCCATAAGTTGGGCGATGGCCATATGTATGGTATTGGTATTTCTCACATCCAACTCCAATAAATCAAAAGCAGTGAAATCAGGATACTTACTTAGATCCCGTGTAGTGCCATACACCTTATGCCCTTTTGATTTTAAATAACTACCAATCGATTTTCCAATGCCGGACGATCCACCAGTAATAAGAACTATTTTTTGCATCATAATAGTTGCAAATTAACGAATAAAAAAGGGCTGGCGAAAAGGACTGTTCCAATTTAATGAAAGTGATGAAAATCGAAAGGAGATTGGATTTGGATTTGCTTTTTCGGAAAGTTACTGAAACAAAAAACGGCAAGCTTCCTACATCGCACCGCTACGACCGTATACCCTTGCTGCGTTCCCACCCTGGGGGATTCTACAGGAGCTGGTCGTGTAGGACTTGCCGCGTGCAAATATACAATCTTTTAAATCTTTTTCAATCGTTTTATATTCTAAAATTTATGAATTAACTTGCCCCTTTTATTGACTTTCGTAAGTGTTTCTTTTAGAGAATATTACGTATATGCTATATTACATTATAATAGTAAAACTCCCATTATATCAAATAAAAATATTCATGGATCCATTTAAGTTTATTGCCTTTAATTTTTTTCTATTGCTCTTTGTAGCCTGCGGCAGTGGTAACACTTCAGCATCTTCCCTTTTTGAAATTCAAGTAGAAGGTAACAAAACAAAATTTCAACAAAATCAGTCCGTGGGAGTTGCCATAAAAAACAAAAAAGAAAAATCAATTCGAAATATTACCTATAGCATTGATGGTGAAGCGCTTCCCATTAACGGAAATAAAATCACGCTTGACTTACCAACATTGGGCAACAAAACGTTGAAAGCGACTATTAGCTATGACGAAAGCACTGTTGAAGTTTCTAAAAAAATCAAAGTTTTAGCGCCAAACGTACCGGCATTATACACTTATGAAATAATTAAGGAATACCCTCATGATATAAAAGCATATACACAAGGCTTGGAATTCCACGATGGCATTCTATATGAAAGCACTGGTAAAAAAGGAAGATCTTCCTTAAGGAAAGTGGATTATGAAACAGGAAAGGTATTAAATCAAATAGATTTGGAAAACACCCAATTTGGGGAAGGTATTACGATAATCAACAATAAAATCTATCAGTTGACCTGGCAAAATGGAATGGGTTTTGTTTATGATCTTAATGATTTTAAAAAGACAGGTAGTTTTCAATATGGGCAAAGTAAAGAAGGATGGGGGCTCTGTAACGACGGCAAAAAAATATTCAAAAGCGATGGTACTGAAAAAATTTGGTTTTTGAATCCTGACACCTTGGCTGAGGAAGGGTATATTGAAACTGTCACCAATAAATCAATTTTCAATATGGCCAACGAACTTGAATATAGCAACGGAAAAATATATGCCAACGTATATCAAAAACCGAGCATGATGATCATTGATGCACAAAGCGGAGCAATAGAAGGGGTCATAAATTTTGGGGGATTAAAGGCAAAAGTTAAGCAGCACAAGGATTTGGATGTATTTAATGGGGTAGCATATCATCCCGAACGTGAGACATTTTTTGTAACCGGAAAAAACTGGGACAAAATGTTCGAGGTCAAAATCATTAAAAAATAATGGAATCCTTCGAAAAATACGTTGTCGTTACCCAAGAAGATTTGGATGACCTTGACCATGTAAATAATGTGCGCTATGTGCAATGGATCCAGGATATTTCAAAGGAACATTGGCAGAAAGTGGCTCCGAATGAAATGAAGGCTGGTATTCATTGGGTAGTCAAAAACCACAATATAGATTATGTAAGTTCCGCGGTATTGGGTGATACCATTTTGATTAGGACCTTTATAGCAGAAACAAAAGGGGCTATTTCCGTACGATGTGTCGAAATGTACAATAACAAAACAAATCAACTTTTGGTACGTTCACTTACTGAGTGGTGCTTGCTTAATGCCCTTACTTTAAAACCCATGCGCATTTCAGAGGCGATAAAGAAGGTTTTTGTTGGCACCTAAACTAAATATGGCCTAAAAATGCAACGGTATCTATATCCCATAACTGCTTTGCTCCTCGTTGTCCTTTGGAGTTCGTGCAGAAAGGACTTTGATTATACGCCCAGTGCAGGCAACTTGGAATTTTCAAAAGATACAGTTTACCTCGATACTATTTTTACCAATATAGGAAGCAGCACGTATACCTTAAAAGTACATAACCCAAATCGCGATGATATCGAGATTCCCACCATAAGGTTAAAACAAGGTCAAAATAGCAAGTATCGATTGAATGTTGATGGTGTTGCCGGTAAGGAATTCGTAAATATACCCATGCTAGCACAGGACAGCCTTTTCATTTTTATTGAAACCACTTATGATGATTCCAATACTCCTGAAAATGAGTTTTTGTATACCGATGTTATTGAATTTGATTCAGGGGTTAATCTGCAGGAAGTGCCTTTGGTAACATTGGTAAAGGATGCGGTTTTTCTATATCCTTCAACCCTATCGGATGGTACAAAGGAAACGATTAGTTTAGGTCTGGATTTAAATGGGGAGGAAATTCGTAGGGAAGGATTCATTTTGGAGGAAACCGAATTGGAATTCAATAATGGGAAGCCGTACGTCATATATGGCTACGCTGTCGTGAGTGAAGGTAATAGTTTGAACATCGAGGCTGGTTGCAGGGTACATTTTCATAAAGACTCTGGTATTTATATTTCCGATGGTGCTTCATTGAATGTAAATGGGGCCTTGAGTCTTGATCAAGAGCTTTTGGAAAACGAGGTGATTTTCGAAGGAGACCGCTTAGAACCGGAGTTTTCAAATATCCCTGGGCAATGGGGAGGAATATGGATGTCTGAAGGAAGCCAGAATAATACAATTACCTATTTGATCATAAAAAATGCCACAACCGGACTCTTGGTGGAAGGAGATGGAGTACTCCAGTTCCCTACTTTGACCATTGGGAATACCCAAATATACAACAGTGGGTATACCAATCTTTGGTCCAAGAACAGCCATATACTTGCGGAAAATGTGATACTCGGCGGTGCAGGAAACGTTTCTTTACATCTTAATATTGGTGGAATTTATTCATTTACACACGCTACAATCGCCAACTACTGGACCCATGGCTTCAGAACGGGTTCAGCCGTACAAATTGATAATCATGATGCGATGGGCAGTGCTGATCTAATCAAAGCGGATTTTAAGAATTGTATTGTTGATGGAAATAGTGCGTTGGAACTTTCACTTCGGGATAACAATATAAACCCATTTAATTTTTCATTCGATCACTCGCTTATTAAATATCAGGAATCCTTGGGTCAATTGAATGAAAACCCTTTGTACGATTTTTCCAATACTACCTATTACAATCAGGTCTTATTGAATCAAGATCTTGATTTCAATGATGTTACACGGAATAGCTATTGGATTGGCGAGACTTCTGCTGCCAAGGATATTGCGAATTTAGAAGATGCGCTTTTAGTCCCATTAGACATTTTAGGAACCGATAGAACTGTCTTACCCGACATTGGGGCTTATGAATTCACTCCTGAAAACTAATTCCCCGTAAATTAATTGTTCGGGCTTTCTATCATCGAATTTGACCAAATCCAGTTGTTCAAGGAACACCCCAAATTTTATAAGGTTTCGCTACCATATTTTAATGCAGCATCATATTTCCTTGGATATGCATGGTTGTCTGCCAATGCGAATTTTTATATCCGTTTCGTTCCCAAAAAAATTTAGACGAATAGCCCCTTTCTCCAAATACTTTAGTATTAGTTGCCCCACTCTTAAAAAACAAGGGTTAAAATTCAATAATAGTTTCCCTGACCTTATGATTACCGCTGTTCTATGCATGTAAAACCGTATATAAAACCAACATTTTGTAATATCAGGTTACCTTTTATGGATTTTGCTGAAATATTTCCCTAATTCTTAAAAAATAATCCATAAACCTCAAAATTTATAAGGTTTTCCTTACATCGATCAACCGCAATGGGTATTAGCTTTACAGTGTATTAAACAAACCTAAACCTTAAATTACACATTATGAGAAGAGCACTAAGTATTTTGGCAGTTGTGGCATTGACAATAGGACTATTCGCTACAACAACAGAAAATGAAATTCAAGATCAAGAAGTAATTACCTGTGATGATTGCGCACATGACAAAGACGATAGGGGTAATTCACTTTACAACAACGAACTGGCATGTGATGATTGTGCACATGACAAAGACGATAGAGGGAATTCCTAATCAAGTAAGAATTTACAACAAAATGGCCTTAAATTAATTTTTAGGGCCATTTTTTCATACCTTAGATACTCTTGTTGCATATTGCTATGAACCGACCAAAGTATTTATTATGCCCTAAATGGGCGGTATTGATTATTTGTACAATTCTGGCTTTGGCCTGCAATCAAGGTAACGATAAATCAGAAATTTCCAACACAATTGATAATGATAGTATTTTTATCTTAATTGATCAAGGAAAAGATAGGAACAGCTCCATTGAAGAAAGAGCCTTACTATTACATAAAGCACGCACCGCAGCTTCAAATAGTGAGAATGATACGCTCAAACCAAAGTATTTCTCACAACTGTCATTAGCTTATTTAGGATTAAAAGACTCTTTGCTTTTTAGAACAACAAATAGTGAAAGCATCGTTTATGCAAAAATTGCAAATGATCTTAAAACCCAAGCGGAGGCCCATTGGGACTTAGGCACATTTTTCAGGAATAATGAATTACAGGATAGTGCATATCACAACTTTCGGCAGGCCCGTCTTTTTTATAATTCCTTAGGAGACGATTTTTTTTCAGGAAGAATGTTAATTAATATGGCAAGATCCCAGGTCGCTGTCAAAGATTATACAGGAGCCGAAATTAATGTCTTTAAGGCTATAGAACTCTTAAAACCCTTAGAAGAAAATAAACATCTTTATAATTCTTATAATCTTTTAGGGTCCATTTCAAATGAATTGAAAGAATATGATAGGTCCTTGAGCTATTTTAATACTGCTGAAGAATATCTTGGTAAAATTACAGATGAGAGTCTTAGAAAGAGATACTACTCTGAACTACAAAACAATTTGGGAAATGTTTTTAAGGAACAAAAAATGTACTTACGAGCCATACCATATTATCAAAACGCTTTACAGTCAGATAGTTTGATAAGTGACAGTCCTAAAGATTATTCCATGTATCTGGATAATTTAGCCTCGAGCAGGTTAAATACTTGCGATACGCTCG
>JBATIW010000423.1:0-3850 GCA_049668005.1 Maribacter sp. | reverse complement strand
AATGTAGCCATATCCCTTTTAAATCATCAGTATTAAAAAGTCAATTTTAAAGCAAAAAAAGACCCCATAGCTCAAAATCGCTATAGGGTCAAATTGAGTTAGCTATTTTAGTTTACAATGGAATATTACCATGTTTCCTATCAGGACGATTCACTTCTTTACCTTCTAGCATACTAAATGTCTTGATTAATTTGCGTCTTGTATTTTCAGGCCGTATTACCTCATCAATAAACCCACGACGTGCAGCCCTATAAGGATGGGCAAACTTCTCGGCATATTCAGCTTCTTTTTCGGCCAATTTAGCGACAGGGTCATCAGCTTCCGTGATTTCCCTTCTAAAAATAATCTCACTAGCCCCTTTGGCTCCCATTACAGCAATCTCAGCAGTTGGCCATGCATAGTTGAAGTCTGCACCAATATGTTTGGAGTTCATTACATCATACGCACCACCATAAGCCTTTCTTGTAATTACGGTCACTCTGGGCACTGTTGCTTCACTTAGCGCATACAACAATTTTGAGCCATGTACAATAATACCATTCCATTCCTGATCCGTTCCTGGTAAGAATCCCGGAACATCAACCAATACTAGTAAAGGAATATTGAAGGCATCGCAGAAACGAGTGAATCGAGCGGCCTTTACTGAACTATTAACATCAAGTACACCAGCAAGGAACATTGGTTGGTTAGCGATTATACCAACACTTCTGCCGCCTAATCTTGCAAAGCCAACGATGATATTCTCCGCATAATCCTTATGTATTTCAAAAAACGAATCCTCATCAATAATTCCTTTAATGACATCATGCATATCATAAGGTGTATTAGAACTGTCGGGAATAAGGTTTTTCAAAACATCCCTAATTTCATCTTTTAATTCATAAGGTAGGTTTTTAGCAACTTCCTTATTGCTTTGAGGAAGATAGCTCAATAATTTTTTCAAATCCTCCATACATTCAATGTCATTCGCCGACGTGCAATGTGCTACGCCAGACTTTGTAGCATGGGTATTAGCACCACCAAGTTCTTCTGAAGTTACTTCTTCATTGGTAACGGTTTTGACCACATTCGGACCTGTTACGAACATATAACTCGATTGTTCAACCATTAAGGTAAAATCGGTCATTGCTGGAGAATATACTGCCCCACCGGCACAAGGGCCCATAATGGCGGATAATTGTGGAATTACCCCCGATGCCTGAACGTTTCTGAAAAAGATATCGGCGTAACCTCCCAAAGACCTTACGCCTTCTTGAATACGCGCACCACCAGAATCATTGAGACCAATAATTGGAGCACCAACCGTTACGGCCAAATCCATTACCTTACAGATTTTCTCAGCGTGTGTTTCTGATAAAGCGCCTCCAAAAACGGTAAAATCTTGGGCATACACATACACCAATCGGCCATTTATAGTACCATAACCCGTAACGACACCATCGCCAAAATACATTTCCTTATCCATACCAAAATCAGTGGTGCGATGGGTTACTAAAACACCCATCTCTTCAAAAGAACCCTCATCCAGCAAGTAATCTATTCGTTCCCTAGCCGTTAATTTTTTCTTGGCATGTTGTTTATCTATTCGTCTTTTGCCTCCACCCATATGGGCCGAAGCTACCCTATCTTCTAACTTTTTCAATTTTGGATCCATAATCTATAGTGTTGGTATTCTTAAGACTTTTTGATCTTCTTGATATTTTTTCAATGCTATAATAGCCGCAATTTTCGCTTCTTCGTTTGTTTTAGCCTTTAATACTTCAGGGGAATAATAATTCTGTACGAAATGGGTGTCAAAATTCCCTGTTCGGAATGCTTCATGCTCAAAAACGAACTTACCAAAGGGCAAAGTTGTCTGAACTCCCTCAATGTGATAATCCTCAATAGCTTTCAACATCAATTGAATAGCTTCATCCCTATTCTTACCGTAAGTAATCAATTTAGATAGCATGGGGTCATAATAGATAGGGACATCCATACCCTCTTCAAAACCATTATCAACACGCACACCTTCCCCAGTAGGTAACTTATAGGTTTCCAATGTTCCAACACTAGGCAAGAAATCATTTAATGGATCTTCAGCATAAACCCGTAGTTCCAATGCATGACCAGTGATTTTCAAATCTTCCTGTTTTATCTTCAACTCCTCACCTCGGGCAATGCGAATCTGTAATTCAACGAGATCAACCCCTGAGATAAGTTCACTTACGGGATGTTCTACCTGCAATCTTGTATTCATTTCCAAGAAGTAGAATTTGTGGTCAGCGTCCATTAGAAACTCGACTGTGCCAGCACCCAAATAATCACAGGCCTTTGCCACTTTGGTGGCAGCTATTCCCATTTGTTCACGAAGCTCAGGAGTCAAAATTGAAGATGGTGCCTCTTCGACTACTTTCTGGTGCCGACGTTGCACGCTACATTCACGCTCAAAAAAATGTAAAATATTACCATGGCTGTCAGCCATCACCTGAATCTCAATATGTCGAGGGGATGTAACATATTTTTCAATAAAAACAGAACCATCCCCGAAAGCCGATGTGGCTTCGCTTATTGCACGCTTCATTTGGGATTCGAGGTCCTTTTCTTGCTCAACAATGCGCATACCCTTACCACCCCCACCTGCAGAAGCCTTTATCAAAATTGGAAAACCAATTTTCTTAGCAATAACCTTGGCCTTCTTTACATCGGTGATGGCTTCATCAATACCGGGAACCATAGGTATATTATAGTTCTTGACGGCATCCTTAGCAGCCAATTTACTACCCATTACCCGTATAGCTTTTGATTTAGGTCCAATGAAAATGATATTGTTTTTCTCAACATCTTCTGCAAAATCTGCATTTTCACTAAGAAATCCATATCCAGGATGAATACCATCAACATTTAAACTTTTGGCGACTTCAATAATCTTTGAACCCAAAAGGTAGGATTCGTTTGATGGCGCCTCACCAATATAAACAGCTTCATCGGCAAATTTTACATGGGGAGCATTTCTATCTGCTTTAGAATATACCGCCACGGTTTTGATTCCCATTTTTTGGGCAGTTTTCATAACGCGTATGGCTATCTCTCCCCTATTGGCAATTAATATCTTTTTCATTGGTATATTATTCAAATTCTATCAATAATTGTTTTTTCTCTACCGCTTCACCTTGGTTTACCGATATTGATTTAATAACTCCAGCTCTAGGGGAAGTGATTACATTCTCCATCTTCATCGCCTCCAATATCAATAAAGGGTCCTCCTCTTTTACTGACTGGCCCACCTTAACATTAATTTCCAAAATTAGCCCTGGCATCGGGGCATGGATTGAATCAATGTTTTTGGTTGATCCCAAAGAAAATCCCATTTCCTTGATCAAAACATCCAAGCCATCTGATATATTAACATCATAAGTACTGTTATTGACCTTTACAGTATAGTTCTTTTGATTAAATTTTGAACCAATGACCTCGGCCAAAAATGGTTTGTTGTCTTTCAGGATATGATAGGCCTTTGTTGAAGTTGGCAACGCATCTATACTCTCAACGTCCTTATTGGTGATGTTAAACGATAAACTATCGTTAACGGTAACCTTAAAACTTTTGTTCATAAATGGTGCTAATTTAAATTATTAATTACGGGTCTGGAATAGATTCATTCAATATATGGAAAATCCGCGTACGTGTAGTAAGGCACATCTCCAAAATCGCCTTAAAACAAACGTTTCCCTTGCAATTAAACCCAACAAGATTAAATATAAAAAACCTCAATAAATATGAAATTTATCATATTTCAAAGAACTAAAATTATGGAATTAATTCCTTCTAGAATTACATTTTTATCTTAAAATCAGTATCCTCAAGAACG
>JBATIW010000422.1:0-7737 GCA_049668005.1 Maribacter sp. | reverse complement strand
GTTAAGAATTTGGGTAATAGAAATGGAAGTATAGGCGGTGAGGTTTTGAAGCGGTTCAACATTGTATTTGACTACCCCAATCAAAAAATCACTTTAAGGAAGAACGGGATGTACAAAAGTCCGTTTCACTATAATTTAAGCGGTATTACACTGCAACATGATGGCGTTAGGTACATGTCAGAACGGATTACCGATGGTAATGGCGTTGTAAAGGACAATGATAGCTCATTCGGCAATGTCCAAATACTATTTGTAAATAAGACGAGATTGAGTTTGGTTCCGGAAATAGTAGTTTCCGGTATCAGGGCTGGTAGTCCAGCAGAATCGGCAGGTCTTAAGCAAGGTGATATAATATTAGCGGTCAATGGGAAAAGTATACATCGCTATAAGA
Source organism: Maribacter sp. (assembly GCA_049668005.1). Lineage (GTDB taxonomy): Bacteria > Bacteroidota > Bacteroidia > Flavobacteriales > Flavobacteriaceae > Maribacter_A. Next base: position 7,346 of record JBATIW010000422.1, on the reverse strand, counting down.
TCCAGGAAATTATGCAAATGCTTGATGAGAAAGAGGGCAAAAGGATTCGGGTGCTGATTGAAAGATACCATCAGGATTTGCTTTTTTCGTTCGTTCTAGAAAATATGTTCAACAAAAAAAAGCCCTGACAATTTAAGTGTCAGGGCTTTTTATAGAAATGCTTCGTTTTGCTATTTCGTTCCTTCAGCTTTTACTTCTCCCTTGATTTTCAAAACCTTTGTTGGAGTATCGGCATTTGAGATCACTGTTATCGCTTTTCTGATAGGACCTACACGGTTTGTGTCATATTTAACTTGGATTTCACCAGTTGTTCCAGGTAAAATAGGAGCATCAGGCTTTTTTGGGATTGTGCATCCACAACTAGAACTTACTTTGCTTATAATCAACGGAGCATTGCCGGTATTTGTAAATTCAAATACGCGAATACCGTCACTGCCTTTGGCTATTTCACCATAATCAACAGTTTCAGTTTTAAACTCAATTTTCGCCGCTGTATCCTGCGCGGTAAGGCTAAATCCTAATAGTCCTACAAAAATTACAAGTACTATTTTTTTCATCATTTTTAGTTTTGGGTGAATTTCAAATGTAAATCTTTTTAGATGAACGTCCAAAATTCTTTTGTTATGTAATAACGTTACTTATTTTTGTTTCGTATTTATAATTGGGCAAAAAACCCATCCAAATTGATAATTTAACATATCTTTCCGGTTGCATTTTCAAGCACCGTTTTACACTTATTCAAAAACTGTTCCAAAAAATGGATATCCCATCAAAATATGAGCCTCAAAAGGTAGAAAACCATTGGTATGATTACTGGATGAAGCATAACTATTTTCATTCAACCCCTGATAGTAGAGAGCCTTATAGTATTGTAATACCGCCTCCAAACGTGACAGGAATACTACATATGGGACATATGCTGAACAATACCATACAGGATGTTTTGACTCGTAAGGCCCGTTTAATGGGAAAAAATGCGTGCTGGGTACCAGGAACTGACCATGCTTCGATCGCAACTGAAGCTAAGGTTGTGGCTAAACTAAAAGAGCAGGGTATTGAAAAGTCTGATTTGTCTAGAGAGGAGTTTTTGAAGCATGCCTGGGATTGGACCCATGAATATGGTGGTGTAATTCTTGAACAGCTCAAAAAGTTAGGATGCTCATGCGATTGGGATCGAACCGCTTTTACCATGGACGGAAATTTGTCTGCCTCCGTAATCAAGGTCTTTGTTGATTTGTTCAATAAAGGAATGATCTATAGGGGATATCGAATGGTGAATTGGGATCCTGAGGCTCAAACGACGCTATCTGATGAAGAAGTAATCTATGAGGAAAAACAAGGGCTTTTGTATTACTTATCCTATGCTATTGAAGGATCAGATGAAAAAGTCACCATCGCAACCACACGACCTGAAACCATTTTGGGTGATACCGCGATTTGTATAAACCCCGATGATGATAGATACTCACATTTAAGAGGTAAAAAAGCTATTGTACCAATTTGTAATAGGGTTATTCCTATAATTGAAGACGAATATGTAGATATTGAGTTTGGGACAGGATGTTTAAAAGTAACCCCTGCGCATGATTTAAATGATAAGGCACTAGGTGAAAAACATAATTTGGAAACCATTGATATTTTTAATGCTGATGCAACACTGAATAGTTTTGGCCTGCACTATGAAGGGAAAGATCGCTTCGTTGTTCGTAAGGAAATCAAAAATGAACTAGAGGAAAATGGATTTTTACTAAAGACCGAGAATTATATCAACAAAATAGGTACTTCAGAAAGAACCAAGGCGATTATAGAACCCCGCTTATCAGAACAATGGTTTTTAAAGATGGAGGATCTGGTAAAGCCTGCCATTAAAGCAGTTCTTGAGACCGATGAGGTTAATTTCTATCCCAAAAAGTTCGAAAATACCTATCGTCATTGGATGGAAAATATCCGTGATTGGAATATTTCCCGACAATTGTTGTGGGGACAACAGATACCAGCCTATTATTTTGGGGACGGACAGGACGATTTCGTAGTTGCTGAAACCAAGGAAGAAGCTTTGGAAATGGCGAAGGCCAAATCCAATAATTCCAATATGGAAGTAGATCAATTAAGACAGGATTCAGATGTTGTTGACACTTGGTTTTCCTCATGGTTATGGCCAATGACCGTTTTTAATGGAATTTTGGAGCCTGACAATGAAGACATAAAATACTACTATCCTACCAATGATTTGGTCACTGCACCGGATATCATCTTTTTCTGGGTGGCACGGATGATTATTGCAGGTTACGAATACCGAAATGAAAAGCCATTTGATAATGTTTATTTTACTGGGATTGTACGTGATAAGCAAAGGCGAAAAATGTCAAAATCCTTAGGCAATTCCCCAGATGCTTTAAAGCTGATTGAAAAATATGGTGCAGACGGCGTTCGAGTAGGTTTATTATTGAGTTCCGCCGCAGGCAACGATTTGTTGTTTGATGAAGACTTATGTCAACAAGGGAAGAATTTTGCCAATAAAATATGGAATGGATTCCGTTTGGTGAAAGGTTGGGAAGTAGCGGATTTACCTCAACCGGAAGCTTCGAAATTAGGTCTTGAGTGGTACAAGGCGAAGTTCAATCATGTTTTATTACAAATTGAGGATCACTTTAGTAAATTTCGTATTTCGGACGCCTTAATGGCGATATATAAATTGGTTTGGGACGATTACAGTTCTTGGTTGCTTGAGATTGTGAAACCAGCATACCAAAAGCCAATAGACCAAACGACATATAATGCGTTAATCAAAATATTTGAAGAAAATTTAAAACTGTTACATCCTTTTATGCCCTTTTTATCAGAAGAAATTTGGCAAAGGATTAAAAATCGCACCAAAGATGAAGCTTTGGTTATTTCCCAATGGCCTAAAATTGAACAAATAGATAGGGATATAATTGAAAAATTTAATTTTGCGTCTGAGGTAATTTCAGGCATTCGTACTATTCGTAAGAAAAAGAATATACCCATGAAGGAAAGTTTGGAACTTTTGATTTTGAATTCTGAAAATAGTTCAAAGGATTGGGATGTTGTTATTTCAAAGCTTACCAATGTAAACGCAATTTCCTATGTTGATACTGCTGTTGACGGAGCACTGTCGTTTCGGGTAAAAAGCAACGAATATTTTATTCCAATTAGCGGTGTTTTGGATGTTGCGGCTGAAATCAAGAAAATTCAGGAAGAGCTTAATTATACGAAAGGTTTTTTGCAATCAGTTCAAAAGAAACTATCCAATGAGCGTTTCGTGAAAAATGCGCCTGAACAAGTAATCGCAATAGAACGTAAAAAGCAAGCCGAGGCTGAAGCTAAAATCGAGACTTTGAAAAAAAGTTTAGCTAGCATGGAATAGTTGATTTCAATCGGCATTTTTAAGAAACAGGGTATTTGTCAAATTTCAATAAATTCAAGTTCGTATTTTTAAGTATAATTATTTAGTTTATGGGATATACCTCGGAAGATTTTTTAAAAGTAAAAACTAGAAAAGAGTTAGTTAAGCTTGCACAGGAAAAGAATATCAACGTTGAAAAGGTTGTAAAAAACCTAAAATATGAAATCGAATTAAGTAAGCTTCAAAGCGAGCTGGTTAATCTGCAACAGTGGATTACAAAAAAGAATTTGCGTGTCGCTGTTTTATTTGAAGGCAGGGATGCTGCAGGTAAAGGCGGAACAATAAAACGCTTCATAGAGCATTTGAATCCTCGTTCCTCCCGTGTTGTTGCCTTATCAAAACCTACGGACAACGAGAAGGGACAGTGGTATTTCAGAAGATATATTAAAGAACTACCAAATCCTGGTGAAATTGTCTTTTATGATCGGAGTTGGTACAACCGTGCTGTTGTAGAACCGGTTATGGGTTTTTGTACTAAAGACCAATATGATCAATTTATTGTGCAAGTACCGGAATTTGAGCATATGTTATATGAAGATGGTGTTATCATTATAAAATTTTGGTTTTCTATTTCCAAAGAGGTTCAAAACAAGCGTTTCAATGCACGTTTAAATAATCCATTAAAGGAATGGAAATTCAGTCCAGTTGATAAGAAAGGTCAGGAATTTTGGGATAAATACACCTATTACAAGGAACAAATGTTCACTAAGACCCACACGAATTTTAGCCCATGGATAATTGTTAAGACAAACGATAAGAAAACGGCACGATTGGAAAGTATGCGTTATCTGCTTTCAAAATTTGATTATACAGATAGAGAAGACAGCTCGGATTTGATACAACCTGATCCAAATGTGATTGTTCGCTATTATAGAAATGCAAAACAAATTGATATTTAATATGAAATCATCGAAAGACATCAATTTACCAGCTGAAGACATTGAACTGCTAAACTCAAAATTAGGTCTACGCAGTTTATTTGCAAGTAAAAATGTTGATTTAGAGAAAACATTGCGAGAGATTAAATATGAACTTCGATTGCGTGAACTACAGGCAGAATTAGTCAAATTACAGACCTGGGCGATGGGAAATAGAAAAAAAATAGTCATTCTTTTTGAAGGAAGGGATGCAGCTGGAAAAGGAGGTGCCATACGACGAATAACGGCTCATATCAATCCAAGGTATTTTAGAATAGTTGCTTTAGGCAAGCCTACTGAAGATGAGAAGGGACAATGGTATTTTCAACGCTATGTGAATAAATTACCCAAACCTGGTAAGATCGTTTTTTTTGATCGTAGTTGGTATAATAGGGCGGTAGTTGAACCTGCACATGGTTTTTGCACCGAGGAAGAGTATACTATTTTTATGTCGCAGGTAAATGATTTTGAAAAAATGATAATGGAATCCAATACCTATTTGATTAAGTTTTATTTTTCAATCACCAAAGAAGAACAGGGGAATCGTTTTGATGATATTCAAAAAAGTAATCTAAAACGATGGAAAATGACACCCATGGACGAAAGTGCCAGAAAACTTTGGGATGTATATACCGACTATAAAGAGGTGATGTTAAAAGATACAAATACAGATCATGCACCCTGGGTAATCATTGATGCCAATAAGAAAACAGAAGCTCGAATCGCGGCCATTGAACATGTTTTAAATACCATTCCCTATAATGAGTAGCAGCTTTTGATTAAATAGCCTTGAGGGGTTAATCGGTAATTAATTGGCAATTCCCAATTTCGTTATATTTGTGAAAGACAAACTGTTAACTACGTGGAAACCTACGCCAAAGCACTTTTATATGCCATTCCTTTTTTCATGGTCCTTTTGGTCATTGAAATCGCCTATGGTTATTTTGTAAAAAACCAAAAACATAAGGTTATGGATTCCGTTTCGAGCATAAGTTCGGGACTTACGAATATTGTAAAAGATTCATTGGGTATAGGAATCATTATTGTTTCTTACCCTTATTTATTGGAGTTTTTGGCTTTAGTCGAACTAAAGTCTTCTTGGTTGGTTTGGTTAGTCGCGTTTTTGTCTATTGACTTTGCTGGCTATTGGAATCACAGATTAAGTCACCAAATAAATTTTTTCTGGAACCAGCATGTAATACACCATAGTAGTGAGGAGTTTAATTTGGCCTGTGCACTGCGTCAATCAATTTCCAATCTTTTGGGGTATTTTCCATTATTATTGGTTCCTGCGGCCCTAGTGGGTGTTCCGAGCAATGTTATCGCTATTCTTGCACCCATACATTTGTTTGCTCAATTTTGGTATCATACACAGCATATTGGAAAAATGGGTTGGTTGGAATATATTATCATTACGCCCTCACAGCATCGAGTTCACCACGCCATAAATCCTGAGTATATTGATAAAAACCTAGGGCAGATTCTTTGTGTTTGGGATCGGTGGTTTGGCACTTTTCAAGAGGAACTGGATAATGTTCCTCCTCAGTATGGCGTACTAAAGCCTGCGTCGACATGGAATCCTATTGTTATTAATTTTCAGCATATCTGGCGATTGATAAAAGATGCTTGGAGAACGAATAATTATTATGATAAATTACGAATTTGGTTCATGCCAACAGGGTGGCGTCCAGCTGATGTCAAAGCGAATTTTCCCATACAAATAATTGAGGATGTGTACCATTTTGAGCGTTATAAAACACCGGCATCAAATGCCTTGAAGGGATATGCAATTTTTCAATTATTGGCAACCACATTTTTATTGCTTTTTATGTTCTTTAACTATACAACCATTGGTTTTGAAGGGTTGTTGCTTTTTGGCACCTATGTTTTTGTAGGGATTTATGGTTATACAACATTAATGGATAGAACTAGCTATGCTGTTTGGATCGAGGTATTCCGTGGAATTGCTGGGATTGCCCTTATTGTTATAACCGATGATTGGTTCGGAATTGATTCTTATTTTAAATTCGGTAGCCTTCTAATAATAAGTTACTTTCTAATCACAATTATGGCTGCAGTATATTTTACCTTTATAGAGAGTAGGCCTTCGATTAATAAAGTAGCTTTTTGATAATAAAACAGCATATGATTAGACCATATATATTAGCGGAAACAAATTGGCAGTCACTGAAAAATTCTAAATTTGATTTGGCAATATTACCATGGGGTGCGACCGAAGCACATAATTACCATTTACCTTATGCCACTGATGTATATGAAAGTGATGCGTTGGCTGCGGAATCCGCTAGATTGGCATGGGAAAATGGGAGTAAGGTTATTGTATTGCCTTCAATTCCTTTTGGTGTGAATACAGGTCAATCGGATATTTATTTGGATATTAATTTGAACCCTAGTACCCAATTGGCCATATTAATGGATATCGCTGAGGTGCTTAATCGACAAGGGATAAAAAAATTACTGATATTCAATAGTCATGGCGGAAATAACTTTAAGCCGCTGATTCGTGAATTAGGCTTAAAATACCCGGAAATGTTCATTTGTTACTCCAATTGGTTTCAATCAATGGATAAAACGAAATATTTTGACAAAGAAGGAGATCATGCCGATGAAATGGAAACCAGCCTAATTCTCTTTTTAAAACCTGAATTAGTTCTTCCGAAAGCACAGTGGGGTACTGGAGCATCCAAGAATTTCAAGATAAAATCATTCACAGAGGGATGGGTATGGGCAGAACGTAAATGGTCCCAGATTAGTGAAGATACTGGTGTAGGTAATCCCATGCAGGCCACTAAGGAAAAGGGAGAGAATTACTTTAAAGACGTAACCCGGAAAATTGGAAATTTCATTGCTGAGCTTTGTGAAGCGGACTTGATGGATTTATATGAATAGGGTAATCCGAAGAACTACTTTTTCACCTCTTTTTTGACTAAACGTATATAAGCTTTCATGGCCTCTTCACGGCTTATATTCTGCGCTTGTAT